>DASVCM010000740.1:0-4589 GCA_036381635.1 Lacipirellula sp. | reverse complement strand
ACGTTCGGGCTCTTCCCGCCGAGCTCGAACGTGCACCGCTTCATCGTTTCGAGCGCCGCTCGCTGGATGATCTTCGCCGTGCTCCCTTCGCCGGTGAACGCGATCTTGTCGACGCCCGGATGCTTAGTGAGTGCGGCGCCCGCCGTGGGGCCGTACCCCGGAACGACGTTGATCACGCCGTCGGGAATGCCGGCCTTCTGGGCGAGCCGGGCCATCCGCAGGCAGGTGAGCGGCGTCTGCTCGGCGGGCTTCATGACGATCGTGCAGCCGGCCGCCAGCGCGGGGCCCCACTTCCAGGCGACCATCAGCGCTGGGAAGTTCCAGGGGATAATCTGTCCGACCACCCCCACCGGCTCGCGACGCGTGTAGGTGAAGTACTCGCCGCGCACGGGAATCGTGGCGCCCTGAATCTTGTCGGCCCAACCGGCGTAGTAGCGCAAGGCATCGATCACCAGCGGGATGTCGGCCGCGCGGCTGTCGCGAATCGGCTTGCCGTTGTCGAGCGTTTCGAGGGCCGCCAGCTCGTCGGCTTCCTGCTCAATCAGGTCGGCCAGCTTGTACATGAGGATGCCGCGGTCGCGGGCGTCCATCCGCGACCACTCGCCGCCGTCGAACTGGTCGCGGGCCGCGTCAACGGCGGCGTCGATGTCGGCGGCGTCGCCCTCGGCCACCTCTGCAATCACCTCTTCAGTGGCCGGATTCACCGTCTCGAACGTCTTGCCGCTGGCGGCTGGAACCCACTTGCCGCCGATGAAGCACTGCGTCTGACGCACCTGGGGTCGGGCGACCTTCTTACTCTCGGTGACCGTGGCCATAGCCGTGTTACTCCTGCCTGAAGGGGCTAACTGATATTCGGACGCCAGTATTCGAAAACAGTATCGAGCCAAACGCCGCGGCTCGCCGCCGAAGCGCATGCGTCTGGTGACGAGGCGTGCATTGTAGCACGGTCGAAGACGTTGCAACCAGCGTTTCAACTCCGAGGGGCGCGCGCCGCTGTCGCCCCGAGGTCCGCCGAGGTGTACGGTTAGCGCGTTTGCGGGCGGACCCCTCGGCGGACCTCGGGGCGACCGGGTTCAGGCGGGGTTCCGGTTGCGCGGCCCATGCCGATTGAGCCGCCAAACCTCTCAATCCGCAGAGTGCGACTGCATCTTTAGATCGCAAGCTATCCTTTCGCAGGGTCCCCTTGACCGGGGGGCATGATCCATTCCGCGCATGCCGCTATCAGCGGATATGCCGCGACTTGCGCCGCGAACGATCGGGACACTACATCATGCATTTCAAGCGGCGGCAACTCTTGGTGCTTCTGCTCATCACGGGGCAGTTGGGCTGCATGTCGTTCGGCGTGCTTTGGGCGTCGCGCTGGCTTGGAAATGCGTTTGAGGAATTTACGGTCCGTTCGTCGATGGCCCAGGGCCGCTCAATCGCCGACCGGCTGGCCCGCAAGTTGGCCGACCGCGATATCGAAGACATTGGCCGCGGGACCAGCGACTGGCAATGGACGCAGAAGCTTTGTCAGCAGACTAAAACGCCGCACAACGGCTTCGTGGCGATCATCGACCGCAGCACAGGCGCGCTCATTTGTGATTCACGGCTGAAGGACGACCCGACGCTGCTGCGCAGGAATCCCGGGCGTTCGGTTCTCGTCATGAAACAAGGCGTGGCGCCGCTCGTGGAGGCCGCGCAGGAAGCCCGCGTGAAGCACAAGGCTCCGGCGTTCGGCGAAATAGAAGTCGCCGGGCAGCTCTACCAAGCGACGTGCCTGAGTCTGCCGAAGCTCGACGCCGTGATCGCCGTCTACCAGTCGCAGGCCAGCATCGACCAGAGCGTCGCGCAGCTTGTGATGCCCGTGATCCAAGTCGGGTTCGTCCTCACCGCGGCCGTGACCGGCGCCGGCGGATTGCTCACGGTGTTTCTGGTCAAAAAGTTCGACATGTCGCTGTCGGAGCTCGGCGAGTCTGTCGAACGCGAAGTCGAGAAGCGCACGCTCGCCCTCACGCGGAGCCGCAACGCGGTTGTGTTCGGCTTGGCGAAGCTCGCCGAATCGCGCGACAAGGACGCGGGCCAGCACCTGGAGCGAATCCGCACCTACGTAACAGTCCTGGCGACCGAGCTGGCGAAACATCACCCGGAAATCGACCACCACTATGTTGCGAACCTCGCCATTGCGTCCGCTCTGCACGACATCGGCAAGATGGGCGTGCCCGACGGCGTGATCCTGAAGCTCGGCCGCCTGACGCCTGCCGAGCGCCGCGCGATGCAGATGCACACGGTGCTGGGCGGCGAATGCCTGACAAGCGTCGAGCGCATGTTCGGCGACAGCGACCAGTTCCTCGACCTGGGCCGCGAGATCGCCCATTCGCACCACGAGCAATGGGACGGCAGCGGCTATCCCGAGGGACTGCAGGGAAAGCAGATTCCCCTCTCGGCGCGCATCGTCGCGCTGGCCGACGTGTACGACGCATTGACCACGAATCGAGCCTACCGGCCGGCGGTCAGCCACGCGGAGGCGCGCGAATGGATCGTCTCGAACTACGGCTCGCAGTTCGACCCCGAAGTGGTCGAGGCCTTCGTAGCCCGCGAGCATGACTTCGCGAAGGTCAGTAGCACGATGAGTCCGCCGCCTGCGGTCGAAAACGCTGTCGATGCACAGATGGAAGCGGTCGTCGAGCAAGCTGCGGAAGCTTCCCTAGCTTCTAACTAACGGCGTGGCGGGCGTTCGATCCTCTACCCGCGGCGCCCCGTTTGCTGCCCATCTCCAGGCTAGATTGTTGCGGCAACGCTACCGGTCCTCGATACTGAGGGACAGGCAGCGTTGGCGGACCATTGGAACGGGGGACGGGCCATGGGTGTGCATTTTTTTGGATTCAAGGACTGCTTGTCGGTTTTGCTGGCGACGCTGGCTGCCGCAACGGTTATTCTGCAGCCTCAAGAAGCGTTGGCGGACATCACCGGTGTGACGCGCGTCGCCACCGGGCTCAACTCGCCGATGTTCGTCACCCACGCCCCGGGCGATCCGAACCGGTTGTTCATTGCCGAACGCGGGACTCCGTTCGACAGCACGAATGCCAGCGCTTCGATCCGCGTGCTGGATCTCAACACCGGCGTCCTCCAAGCGACGCCGTATCTGACGATCCCGGGAGTGAACAACACCGGCGAGGGCGGGCTGCTCGGCTTGGCGTTCCACCCCGACTTTCAGACCAACGGCAAATTCTACGTTTACATCACTGCCAGCGACTCGACTCCGAACACTCACTTTACCTCCCACATTCGCGAGTACACAGCCGTATCGCCGGCGTCGCCCACCGCGAATCCCTCCTTCAACCCGATCCTGCAATGGGGTCAGCCCCAATCGAACCACAATGGCGGCTGGATCGGATTCAGCCCCAACGACAATTTCCTGTACATCATGTCCGGCGACGGCGGGGGCACCGATGACAACGACGCCGGCCACACGGCAGGTATAGGCAATGCCCAGGACATCACCAACAATCTGCTCGGCAAGGTGCTGCGCATCGACGTCAACGGCGACGACTTCACGGGCGGCGACGACCCTAGCAACATTCGCAACTATGCCATTCCGGCGACGAATCCTTTCAAAGACGCCGTCGACGGTATGGGCATGCCGGTCGTCGTACCTGGCGATGACGAGATCTGGGCGTTAGGTCTTCGGAATCCGTTCCGCGCCAGCTTCGACCGCGTGACCGGCGATTTGTGGATCGGAGACGTTGGGCAATCTGCCCGCGAGGAGATCGATTTCCAAGCCGCCGACAGCGCCGGCGGCCTGAACTATGGCTGGCGCGAGCGGGAAGGGTTGATTTCAACGCCTTCAGGCGGCGTTGGCGGACCGAAGGAGCCGGACCACGTCGATCCCGTCTACGACTACAATCGCGACAACGATCCGTTCGGCGGAACCGTGGTCACGGGCGGATACGTGTATCGCGGCCCGGACCCCACGCTTCAGGGAAAGTATTTCTTCCTCGATTCGCGCAGCAGTCCTAACACGGCTGACGACAACTACTGGTCCTTCGAACCTGCGAATCCATTTGGCACGGTCGCCAACATCGACTCGATGCTAACGCCGAATATCGGATCGCCGCAATTCCCGGTGTCGTTTGGCGAAGATGCCCATGGCAACCTATACATCGCCTATCTCAGCACGGGCGACGTTTATCGGATTGCGACCGACGAGTTTACGCCGGGCGATTTCAACGGCGACGCCAGCGTCGATGACGAAGACGTCGCGATCTGGACGACGGGCTTCGGCACGCTTTCCGCCGCCGCGCGGACCGACGGCGACGCCGATGGCGACGCCGACGTCGACGGCGCCGACTTCCTGGCGTGGCAGCGAAATCTCGGTTGGTCGCCGGCGAATGCAGGGACGGCGGCGAGCGGCGCGGCGATTCCCGAGCCTCGTGCGTTCGCACTCTTGGCGCTAGCGACGATCGCCGTCGCGAGTAAGCGCGCCGGCCGGCCCAAATAGCCCGGCCATTCTGGCCGGGCGCCGAGCCAGGTCTCCGCAGGCGACTCGCCGGGGCGAGATGGCTCGCCTATATACGCCTACGCATCGTCGAAGTCAGGATCATCGGAGA
>DASVCM010000739.1:0-6734 GCA_036381635.1 Lacipirellula sp. | reverse complement strand
CCAATTCCTGAACCGCATGGCGATCGTTTTTGGAATTTGCGTGGCAGTGATGGCACTGGCGAGACTTCTATCGCCCATGCAGGCGCCGGTGGAGTTTCATTCCAACACCAAACTAGATTTGACCAGCTCTAAGGGCGCGTTGACGGCTGGCATCATTTGCATTGTATTGACGCTCACGCTCTATGTGATCTTCAGCCCGCTGGTGGTCGCTAGCTGGAATGTGAAGTGAGCTGGATGGCGGTTGCGGCTCCTCATCGTGCCGAAACCGACGACCTTTGGTCGGGGTTAAATAGTCGCCGGCTATTTGGCCGGCTGGCTATAATGCAGAGGCGACTTGCCCGCCCCAACTCCGTGAACCCGAGTTATGAAGCGATTCAATGGCTTCACGCTCGTTGAGCTATTGGTCGTCATCGCCATCATCGGCGTCCTGGTCGGCTTGCTCATGCCGGCGGTGCAGCGGGCGCGCGAATCGGCCCGCAGCTCGCAGTGCAAAAGCAATCTCAAGCAGATTGGCCTGGCGATGACGCAGCTTCTGGACCGCGACGGCGAGCGGGGGAAGTTTCCCACGTGCGCCCGGCTGCCGAAGTCGCAGAATCCAAAAGATCTGCCCTCGTTGTTCGACGTTCTGGCGCCGTACTGCGAGAACAACCGCGAGTTGTTTCGTTGTCCCAGCGACTTTTACGATCTCGAAGAGGCCCTAGCGCACGTTACCGACGAAGCGGTGCGGCAGAAGATTGAACGAGAGGCGGGCGAGTTTGAAACCTGGTTTGAGCGGGAAGGACTGAGCTACGAATATCGATCGATTCTGTTCCAGGGCAAGACCCGCCAGGAGGTGATCGAGCAGGCCGAACGCAACAGCAGCGATATTTGGATTGTCAATGATCTTGGCCCCTTCCATGGCCCTAAGGGCGTGGATGGCGCTCGAAACTACGCCTACCTCGACGGGCACGTTGATGCGATCGTCGTCCGGGAATGAACGCGGAGACTGCTATGAACAATCGAAACGTTGCGGCGGCCGCGGCGCTGATTGCGGCCTGCCTTGCCTGGGCGTGGGCCTTCGGGTGGTTCGAAGCCGGTAAGTCGTACAGCGACGATCCGGTCGTGGCCAAGCTGGAAAAGCAGCGTGATGCGGCCGTTCCGAAGCTGCAAACGATGAGCGAGGACGAGCGCCGAGCGCAGCGGGACACTTTCCGCAAGCAAATGGAAGGGCTGACCGAAGAGCAGCGGATGGCCTTTTTCGAAAGCAGCATGCCGATCTTCGTGCCGATGATGGCCCGGCAGTTCGAGCAGCGGTACGACCAGTTCATGGCCCTGTCGCCCGAGGAGCAGCAAAAGGAACTTGATCAGCGGATTGACGAGATGGAAGCCCGCGGCCGCGGCGCCGATGGTTCCAGAGGCGACCGTGGCGGCCGGCCGGATATCGATCCTAAGCGGGCGGACGCGATCCGCAAGAAGATGCTCGATTGGACCACGCCCGAGCAGCGGGCGAAGTTCGAGCACGGGATCCAGTTGCTCAACGACCGCCGGAAGGAGCGCGGATTGCCGCCGCTGTCCGGGCGGAACGGCGGCTTCTTCTAGAGCGCCTTTGTCTTGTATCCTCTTGTCATTCTGAGCGGAGCGAAGATTCTAGCGTCACGCCAGATCCTTCGCTTCGCTCAGGATGACTGCGATGAGTGCTGCGGCCGCTTGTGCTCGGTTTGTGCAAAACGCGTGAGCTGCTCCGCCGGCACAAGCTGCTGAAAGCTCCCCGAGCGAAAGCCCTCGAGATCGACTGTCACGTAGCGAAAACCTAGCTCCCGAAGCTGCTTCGCTACGGCTTCGCGAATTCTCGGCTCGCACAGACGCGCCAGCGAATCGATCGACGTCTCGATTCGCGCCAGTTCATTCTCATGGAGTCGGACCCGTACCGAGCCAAAACCCAGATTGCGCAGCAACTGCTCTGCAGCGTCGATGCGGGCGAGGCGCTCCGGCGTGATGTTCAGGCCATAGGCGACGCGGCTCGACAGGCACGGAGTGGCCGGCTTGTCCCAAACCTCGATTCCCCAATGCCGGGCCAGCGAACGGACCGTCGCCTTGTCGAAGCCGCATTCCGCCAGCGGACTGCGAACTTCATGCTGGGCGGCGGCTCGCATGCCGGGGCGGAAGTCGCCGAGGTCGTCGGTGTTCGCGCCATTGAGAATCGTGCGTATGCCGCGCTGTTTCCCAATGCGGCCCAGTTGCTCGTAGAGCTCCGTCTTGCAATGGAAACAGCGATTGGGGGCGTTCTGCAAATACTCAGGCCGCGATAGCTCGTCGGTATTGAGCGCTTCATGGCGGATGCCGATGGCCGCCGCGATGCGCTGGGCGGCCTCGAGCTCGCCGGCGGCCAGGCTCGCGCTGACTCCCGTGATCGCCAGCGCCCGATCGCCGAGGGCGCGTTGCGCGGCTTTGGCGACCACGGCGCTGTCCACGCCGCCGGAGTAGGCGACGATCGTGTCTTCGAATTGACGTACGAAGGCGACGAGTTGTTCGGCTTGCTGAGTGATGCGTTCGTCCATGACAACAATTTAGCCCCCGGTCACTGACCGGGGGCTAAGTGATTTGAAGGAAATCGTCGAACTGTCGGCCCGCGTCAGTCGTGTGGCTCGGCGACGTCGCGGACGAGCGGTTCCATCACTTTGGTGTTCCGCTCGACGGCGAGAATGGTCGTCCGCTGTTCAACGCCGTCATACGAGCTGGCGACGATTGGAATGACCTGCCGGCGGTCGGGCAGGCTGAGCCGGACGGCAAACGTGCCGTCGTCGCGAAGTTGCACCGGCTCGCCTTGCAGCGTGACATGGGCGTCGCGGCTGGCGGCCCCATAAATAATGATCTCGGCGTCGACGGCGAATTCCAGGGCCTCGCCCTCGCGGCCGGCGGCGCCGGCGCCGTAGCGGGTCTTCATCGGCGAGCCGAGCGGCCGTCGCAGCCGCTCTTCGAGCAGCTCCTGCAGCTCGCGGCTGGCGCCCTGGGCCGAATAGCCGCCGCTCATGGCAAAAATGCGGTCGGCGTTCTCGGCGACCGCCTTCCAGTTCTCGTCCACGGCGTCGCTGGTGCCTGCCGGCGGCGTGGCAACTTCGTTGCTGCGCGCGAGACAGTAAAAGTAGCCGTCATCGGCCAGATACCCGATCTCCAGGCGGTAATCCGCCGGCGGGTCTTGTACGTCGACATACCAATTTCGAACGCCGCCATGAATGTTGATGTCGCGTTCATAGAGAGCGGCCGAGTCGGGTTGAATCCGATAGATCCGCAGCACGGGCTGAGCGGAGTGCCATCGTTGCCCAAGCGCCGCTTGCGCTCGTTCAATGCTGCGGGGGGCCAGCTCCCAATAAGCGTGGAGCCAATAGGGATCGCGCACCATGACGACCAGACGGTCTTGCCGCACGCTGGCGTCCGTGGCGCCGGCGGCAAGATTCTTCACGCTGGCGAGCTTCGAGTGCAGTTGGCTGAGCACGCGGCGGGCTTGCGGATTGCCCGCAGCGCGGGGATGCGGCTTCGGCCGACCGGCAGACCGATCGCGGCGGACGGTAGATCGAACGGATGTGCCGCCGCTGCCCGAGGAGTGCCTTTTCGCCTCGGCGCTTGCCTGCCGGCGGGCGATACGGATGAGGACGCCGACAAGCTCCTCTTTGCGCATGGAGTGCCAGCCGGCGACGCCTCGCTCGCGTGCCATTTGGGCGAGGTCTTTCGCGGTAAGCGATCGGAGAGTGGCCGCGGTCATGGTTTCGTCGTGTTCCTTGCGCGCAGGGAATCGCCGGTTCGAGCTGAACGAGATGCCAGGATGAGCTTCTCACTTCGCCCGCCACGAAACCCTTCGTGGTGTGGGCGGCCATCTTGGCGGCGCGGTGAAGATCGGAAGCTTGAGAGGCGCTGTGGTGGGAAGCTCGTGCGTAGCGGGCGGTAGGCTTTGGGAGACGCGCCTGAATTCTCGCGACACGTGTACGACCGCCGCGACCGCAGGCACGCCGGCCGCAGCAGCGACTCTCTAAGCTCTAATAGTAGACAAATTCGTCCTTTTCCGCAAATCTATTGCAAACGGGGATTAATGTAACATTAAGCAATAAAAGGACTTGCGTTGTCATTTCAAATGCGAGAATTAGAATCTCGTTGGCGCCGTATGCGAATGCGGCGATATGGCGAAAGCGCCGTCTTGTCCCCGGCAACTGAACGTAAGTGGTTGGGGGGCCTAATCGAAAGCGACTTTGTGAAAAAAAGCACAAATTGCTTTTGGGGGTGGTTGACACCCCCGAGAGCGCAAAATAAATTGTGCTGGCACAGGGCCTTACGGATTCTTAACGTTCGAATTGTCTGAGCCGCTTGAGCAGCGACAAGGACAGGGACAGCGCCCCAGCGATTGTGTAACTCCAGTTTCGACAGGAGTTTACAGCGGCGCGGGGCGGCGATGTGTGGACAACTTGGGCCCTGCGTGCGGAAGCGCGAGGCAGCCGTGGCGGAGCGGCCGATGACCCCGATGGCCGCTGCCATGCAGTGGGTGGCGCGGATCTTCGCCGCCGCCCTGATGATGTCGCTCCCAGGGCTTGGCGGCCAGTGGCTCGACCGGCGCTTCGGGACCAGCTTCATCGGCCTGGCTGGGTTTGCGCTCGGCGTGGTCGGCGGAATGATGTACCTCATCGCCGCGACTCGATCGGAAGCTGCCGCACGCAAAGAATCCAAGCGAGCTCGCGATCAACCGTAGGTGACTAACTTTATAGCCGCGGGCCACCCGCCCGCCCGAGCCCAAGGCTCACCATCAGTGGCAAGAGCGGTCAAGTACATCGCGCTGTTGGGCATGATTCTGGCAGCCGTCTCGGCGGCCGCGGGGGCTGTTGCGACGCAGCGATTCGGCGATGGCGGCTATCTCGCAAGCGTCATCGCCGCCTTGTTGGTTTGGATTGTCGGCGGCGCATCGCTGGCATTGATCGCCGCCGCTCGGACGCCCGCGGCTCGGTTGAACTGCATCCTCGCCGGCATACTGGTGCGCATCTCGCTCCCGCTGGTCGCCGTCGTGTACTTCACCAGTTCATCTCACCCGCTCGCCGCGAAGGGGATCGCGGGTTTGATCGTTGTTCACTATCTCGCCGGGCTGATCGCTGAAACGCTGATGGCACTGCGACTGATTGGCCCATTGAATGCCTCGGCGTCTGCCGCAGGCGCTAAGGAAATTCCTGCCAGTTAATGCTGTCCCCCGGCGGAGCCGGGGGCTTTCATAGGCGCGCCCGCCACACATGGCTTCCGCAATCCTCCACATCAAGGACGCGTACTACTTCGAAGTCCCGCGCGCCCTGTGGAAGTCCGATCGCGAAGCGATCCTGGACTTCCCGGAACATTACGTTCGCCTGGATCCCGACTATCAGGCGTGGGAGGCGGAGCGGCAGTACGATGGACTGGCGCAGCTTGAAGGGCTGGAGAGCCTGCCGCCGAAGCAGCAACTGATCAGCCGATGGCAGGCCTGGCAGCACGATCACGCCAACTTCGCCAAGCCATTCGACCGCTTCCTCGAGGAGGCGACGAGCCAGACCTGGTTCCAGACCCAGATCTCTGCTCCTCCGGAGCCGAAGCGGCTGCCAAACGAGTCCGACGCGGACTACGAAGCACGGCTTGAAGCTTGGGAAGCCGAAGCCGAGCAGGCTGAGAATCTCCAACAGCAATGGACGCAGGTAAAAGCCGAAGCCGAAGGCGTGGAAGAATACGCGGAGGCGGAAGGCGAGTGGCCGGCCGGGAAGGTCGAAGCCTACAACCGGATGCTCGACGGGAAGATTCTCATTCCCCAGCCGTTCGGCAAGCTGCGCAACAACTACGAGAAGGAATCGGGCTTCGCGATCTCGAAGTTCATGATCCTTCAGTTGCTGGTCGCCGTCATTCTGATTGCGATCTTCGCCGGCTTGGCCAAGCGCGTTCGCAATGGTCGTCCTGCCAAGGGGCGGCTGTGGAATATGTTCGAGGCGTTTCTGCTGTTCATTCGCGACGAGATCGCCCGGCCCGCCATTGGGCATCACGACGCCGATCGGTTCGTCCCGCTGTTGTGGACGATCTTCATGTTCGTGCTTGGATGCAACCTGCTGGGCATGATTCCGTGGCTGGGGGCGCCGACGGGCAGCTTTAGCGTCACGCTGGGACTCGCCGCCGTGACGTTTGCCACGGTCATCGTCGCCGGCTCAATTCGCTTTGGCATCCTCGGCTTCTGGAAGAACCAGGTCCCGCATATGGGGCTACCGATGGTGCTGGCGATTCCGATTGTTCCGATGCTATTTGCGATCGAGGTGCTCGGCCTGTTTATCAAGCACCTGGTGCTAGGCATTCGGCTGTTGGCCAACATGGTCGCAGGGCACTTGGTGCTCTTGGCGATCATGGGGCTGGCGGTGGCCGCGGCCAATAGTTCGATGTGGCCGGTGACCGCGGGGATCTCGGTAGTGGGATCTGCGTTGTTCAGTGTGCTGGAGTTGTTTGTCGCCTTCTTGCAGGCGTATGTGTTCACGTTCCTGTCGGCGCTGTTCATCGGAGCGGCGGTGCATCATCACTAGGAGGGCAGTCGGTCGTCGGCTTTCGGCTATCCGCCAGCGAGTATTGAAGGTTGTACTTTTCTGGCCGATAGCTGACAGCCGATAGCCGAAAGCCTATCGAGTATCCGTTCAAGTTCTCACTCAAGTTTGATTAAGGAGTCATTTTCGTGATCAAGGTAGCGAAGATTCTGGCGTTGGCGTTGTTGGCGACCATGG
>DASVCM010000738.1:0-2607 GCA_036381635.1 Lacipirellula sp. | reverse complement strand
ACTTTCAGGCGTTCTCGATTACACCGGCCCGACGACAGTCGCCGACGGCACGCTCCGGTTGAGCGCCGAGTTCAACACGCCCGGCGCTGGCGTCACGATCGGCCCGCAGGGAGTCCTCGAAGTCGGCGGCGGCACAGTCGCCCGCGACATCGACAACGCCGGCCTCGTCCGCAGTCCCACATTCGCCGGCCAAGGGCTGCGCATCACCGGCGAGGCCGCTGGCGGCGGCAATTACTTCGGCAACGTCGCCTTTGCCCACCGCTACTCGCCCGGCGACGGCGCCGCCGCCGTGATGATGACCAACACGGTTCTGGAATCTACCAACACGCTCGAAATGGAGCTCGCCGGCCCGACGCCCGGCAGTCAGCACGATCACCTCGCCCTCAGCGGCCGCCTTACCGCCGGCGGCCGGTTGGTCGTCTCTCTTGTCGACGGCTTCACGCCGCAGCCGGGCGACGTGTTCAACCTGTTCGACTGGAGCACCTTTAGCGGCAGCTTCGTGGCAATCACGCTGCCGGAACTCGCCGGCGCTGTATGGGACACGTCGCGGCTGTACGCTGATGGAACCCTCTCGGTCCTCGCCGCCGCCGACTTCAACGCCGACGGCCTCGTCGACGCCGCGGATTTGGCAGCCTGGACCGCCGGCGCCGGGATGATTGGTTCGGCGACGCACGCGCGCGGCGACGCCGACAGCGATCAAGACGTAGACGGCGCCGACTTCTTAGCCTGGCAGCGCCAAATAGGCGCCGGCGGCACGGTGGCCAGCGTCCCCGAGCCGCAGTCCGGCGCGGGCCTCGCGGGGATGGCTGCAGGCATGTTCGCAGGTCAGCTTCGCAAAAGGCGACCGGCCATGCCGACGGCTGAATCATCTTCATGCCGTGTCCCGTTGCACAGCGTGATGACATCGCGCTTTATGCAAGCGCTTTCTCACATCGCTGGGAATGTCCAGCGCTAATGCAAGCTTGTCTTAGCATAGCTGCGAAGCAGTTCGAGCGAGTACTTGAACAGGAGCTTAATATCCAGTGCGCTCCGCTCTGTGGTTCAGGCGATTGACTCTTTCCATGCGATTGACGGCGCGCCCCCTAAAATGTGTTGGCGTCTCGAGCGTCAACCTCCTCTCTCTTCATAAGGAGCCGCGCTATGGCTACCCGGCGTCCACGTGCGTTTACGCTCGTCGAATTGTTGATCGTCATCGTTATCATTGCCACGCTCATCGGCCTGTTACTTCCCGCGGTGCAGTCGGCCCGCGAAGCGGCCCGCCGCTCGTCGCTCAAAAGCGACTGGTACTCCGACTACGAACCGGAAGTCCCCGCCACGACTGCTCCCACGCTTCCCGAACCGCTGCCGTTGGCGCGCGTCGCCGCCTTCTCGGCCGACGTCACGCTCACGCCCAAGCTCAGCGTCGGCACGATGGCGCCGGAGTCGATCTACGAGGCCCGGTTTGCCGGCCGCATCGAGGCCGCCCGCGCCGCCGGCTATGAGGGCGAGTGCGAGATCATCCTCCCGTTGCCGCCGCAGATCATTTCGCTGGCCGACCTGAAGATCACCGCCGCCGGCCAGCCAAGCGAAGACGTGGCAGTGCGCGACGGCAAGCTCGTTTGGCAGGGCGAACTCCCGACCGAGCCGACGACGCTCGACGTCACTTATTCCGCCGTAGGCAAAGGTCTGTACGAGCTCGCGCCCGCGCCCGGCGCCGTAATTGAGGACTACGAAGTGGCGCTCACTGCGAAGGGCTCCGACCTGCGGCTGTTGGAGCTTTCACTGCAGCCCACGAGCGTCGAGCGTGCCAACGGCAGCAGCACCTACACTTGGGACTATTCGCGACTGCTCTTGGGCCGACCCGTACGGATCGATATTCTCGGCATCGCGCCAATCGACCGCCTGGGCGAGCTCACCTGGCTGGGTCCATTGAGCGTCGTCGCCTTCGGCCTGCTTGTGGGCCTGGTCGTCCAAGCGGCTCCCGTCGCCCGCTTCGACCGCTGGATGCTGCTACTGGTGATCGGCACGTTCGCCGGCGCCTACCCGCTGATGTACTTCGCGCAGGAGTACGTCTCGCTGCTGCCGGCGGTGCTCGCCTCCTGCACGCTCGCGATGGTGATCATCGGCGTGCGCACCGTAACGCTGGTCGGCTTCTGGCGCGCGATGCTCGGCATCGTCATTCCCGGCGCGCTGATCATGGCCGTTACGCTTAGCGCCGCCGTCTGGCCGCAAATGCAAGGGATCCTGCTAACCGCGATGGCGCTGGGCTTCTTCATCGCTGCGATGATGCTGATGCCCAAAGTCGCCGTCCGCAGCGCCTTCTGGTCCGTAACCTCCGGCCCAGCAACCGCCGGCGCATAAAAGCCCCCGGCTTTGCCGAGGGACGAGAGCCCTGTCACCCCGAGGTCCGCCGAAGGGTCCGGTCAGTCTAAAAGATCTGTAGCCCCGGGCTCCCAAGCTTGTGCTGATGCACGTATCCGTTATTCCGGCGAATACACGCGCTACTTTGAATCCTCCGGTCCCCTCCCCTTGTTGGGGAGGGATAGGGAGGGGTTGATTGATGCGGGTCTCAGCTCGCTCCCCTCCCCAGCCCTCCCCAAAAGGGAGCCGGAAAATTTCTGATTGCAA
>DASVCM010000737.1:0-5005 GCA_036381635.1 Lacipirellula sp. | reverse complement strand
CGCTCCGTTGGATTGATGCTCCGGGGGTCGAGCTGCGCTCGACCCCCGGCTAATTGCTGAGAACCCTTCGGGTTCCCCATGCTTGCAACTGCGTAAGCTTGGCAGCAGGGGGCTTTCACGCTGTATCTGGGGGCGCTTGTGCCTCAAAGCCCCAAGCTGGACTCATGCCAGCAGCGGGGCCATAATGTACCGGCGGGCAAAGAGGGGCGATTGTGCGGGCTGCATCGGCTCGCAGCGGGTGGCTGGAGCATGCCTACGGTTCACGAAAGTCTGGTCGAGGCCGCGCTGCTCCTGGCGGCCATTTTCGCATTAACGGCAATCGTCTTGGCGGTAGCGCGAAGGTTTCGCGGTCGCGCCGCGGAGGATAAGCTCGACCGCCACCAGATGATGTCAAACTTCCGTGATCTCTATGACCAGGGTGGCCTCAGCGACGAGGAATTCCGAACAATAAAGTCGAAGCTAGCGAGCGATCTCAAAGCTGAGTTAAACGATAACAGCGGCGCGGGTTAGGCACGGAAGTGACGTGCTTCCATGCAGAGCGCCTGTTGCGGTTAATCGGCGGTGATAGCTCAAGATGAACGCGGCCCTCCGGCGAGGTCGATGAACGACTCGCATCAGGGCTGCGTAGGACAGCGCATGTAGGGCTCGAGCCAGTGCGGCCAAGGACGACCCGCGAGGCATGATCACGGAGCGCAAGGCGAGAGGGTCCCACAGACTTTTCTGACGGACTTTTCCCGGCCCAACGCTTCGCGAGACTTCCCCATCGAGCGACAACCTCGTAGAAAATCGCGGCAGCGCGAGGGACGGCGATGCCCCTTGCGTCGGCACACACTGGAGAGAAGGAGACTTGCATGCCCTCTAGCAGGGACCTCACTGGCGGACGACGGACCGGCGCCTCCAAGAAGAACGCCTTCTGTTCGTTCTGCCGCAAGAGCTATCGAGACGTCGGCCCCCTGGTCGAAGGACCGGGCGACGTGTACATCTGCGGCGAATGTATCGAGCTCTGCCAGTCGATCCTCGACCAGGAGCGCAAACGCCGCGGCAGCTCGAAGCAACTGTTCACCAAGATCCCCAGCCCGCGCGAGATCGTCGCTGAGCTCGATAATTACGTCATCGGGCAGGATTCGGCGAAGCGCGTGCTGGCTGTCGCGGTGCACAGCCACTACAAGCGGTTAATGGCCGCCGAAGAGGAAGCGGAAGTCGATATCGACAAGTCCAACATCCTCCTGGTCGGCCCTACCGGCTGTGGCAAGACCCTGCTGGCGAAGACCCTGGCCCGCAGCCTGAACGTGCCGTTCGCCATCGGCGATGCGACCACGCTCACCGAGGCGGGTTATGTCGGCGAAGACGTAGAGAATCTGCTGCTGAAGCTACTGCACGCCGCTGATTTCGACATCGAGGCGGCCCAGCGCGGCGTGCTGTACATCGACGAGATCGACAAGATCGGCAAGACGAGCAACAACGTGTCGATCACGCGCGACGTATCGGGCGAGGGCGTACAGCAGGCCCTCCTCAAAATGCTCGAAGGTACCACGGCCAACGTGCCCCCGCAGGGCGGCCGGAAGCACCCCGAGCAGCAGTACATCCAGATTGACACCACGAATATTTTGTTCATCTGCGGCGGCACGTTCGACGGCGTGCAGGACATCATCAGCAAGCGGCTCGGCAAGCGGATGATCGGCTTCGGCCAGTCAAACGACACCGCGTCCGAAATGAGCCTGGGCGATACGCTCGCGCAGGTCACCTCCGACGACCTGATCGAGTTCGGCTTGATTCCCGAGCTCGTCGGCCGATTGCCGGTGATCAGCGCTCTGCGTCCGCTGGACGCCGATTCGCTGATCCGCGTGTTGAAGGAACCGAAGAACGCCCTCACCAAGCAGTACCAGCATTTGTTCTCGATGGAAGAGGCGGATCTGAAGTTCACCGACAAGGCCCTGCAGGCGATTGCCCGCCGGGCGGCGGAGCGCGAAACCGGCGCGCGAGGTTTGCGATCGATCATCGAGAATGTGATGCTCGACATCATGTTCGAGCTGCCCGATCAGCCGCGCGGAAACCGGTACGTCGTCACCGATGATATCGTCGAGGGGCGCGCCAAGCTGTTTAGCGGCGAGCCCCCAGAAGCCAAGAGCGCGTAACGTTCACGCCCGGCGGTTTGCACGCCGCTCGGGCGTCCTCAGTTACGTCGCCAATGCAAAGAGCCTGGTCAAGCCGCGAGCTTGACCAGGCTCTTTTTTTGTAACGCGGATGTCGCAACGAGCTCTATCGACGCCTTCGCAATCCCGCCAAACCTAAGAGCGCCGCGCCGCCCATGCCGAGCGATGCGGGCTCGGGAACCAAGTCGAAGAAGCCGCGAATCTCACCGCCGCCGAAAGCTGACGAGTGGATATTGAAGTAGGCGCGGCTCGGAAGAATAGGATGCGGCGGTTGGTTGTTCATGGCGGCGAAGAACGCCGTTTCAGCGCCGGCCGGAGTGCCGCCATTGGCGGTGATGTAACTCGGGTTCCAGCTTGACGCCTGCGTGAGGTCAAACGTCGTCGGCGGCATTATGCCTGAACTCACGCCGAGTGGAAAATTGGCGAACGATGGAACCTGCGTGGCGACGCCGGCCGTCTGATTGGCCGGAGGATTGGGAACCGGCGTGTGAATGTGCGCAGCGGTGGTTGTGCCGGTCAAGCCTTGAAACATGGCCTCGACGGTCATCATGTGGGTGACGTCATCATACGTCACTCGAGCGAAGCCGGTCCCAGGCGAGGCGTTCGGCGGGGATTCCGACGGGCCATCCAGTGTAGCCTCATACACGAAAACGGCGGCGCAAGCCATGGAGCTCATGCCGACAAGTGCGACGACCAGCGCGAGAATCAACCATCGGCAGACTCTCATGATGCTACCTCCCTTTCACCATGTACTTCGTGGAGCAAAGACCGTATGGCGGCGTCTCAATCTCATGCCAACCGTGTTCAAGCGACTTGAACGAAGGTGCGAAAAGTAAAGCGAGGCGAACGCCGGATATCATCTGCGAAACGATGCAAGATCGCAATCAAATTCCGACAAGTTTTACCGCCGGCCCCATTCGCGCGAGCATGTACGGATCGCGAGTAGGAAGCGGATGCGAGATTCTTGGCGTGCGGACTCAATGCCGACCCTACGTCCTTGCCGCGACGGCAGTTACGTATGAGGAATTCTTTCCGAGGCGCCAGCAAGGCGTCACCGCTTGAGTTGGCGAAGCACGTCGAGGCCGCGATCAATCGTGTCAAGGCTCGCGGCATACGAGATCCGGAAGTGCGTGTCGCGGCGGCTGAAGATGCCGCCAGGAATGACGAGCAGCTCGTTCTCGATGGCCCGAGCGACGAACTCCTGCCCTGTTCCGCGGCCTTCGGGGACTTTCGGAAAGACGTAAAAAGCCCCGCCGGAGGGCGCCACCTCGTAGCCGGCGTCGCGGAGGCCGTTGAGAATAAGGTGGCGACGCTTGGAGTACTCCGCCGCCTGCGGACTCATGTCCACGTCGAGCGCAGCGATGGCCGCCCACTGCAGAGGATGCGGCGCACACACAAACGTGTACTGCTGCAGCATCGTCATCTTGTCGATGATCGCCGCCGGGCCGTGAACCCAGCCAAGCCGCCAACCGGTGACGCCGTACGACTTGCTAAAGCCGTCGACGACGATCGTGTTCGGGTTCCATTGGGCAGGGGAGGGGAGGGGGGCGTCGTAACAGAAGAGCCGATAGATCTCGTCGCTCAATAGGGCGACGTTGTGCTTCGCAGCGAGTTCGGCCAGTGCGCGGGCTTCCTCCGCGCTCGCCACAACGCCAGTCGGGTTCGCCGGGCTGTTGAACAGAATCAGCTTCGTGCGCGGCGTAATCGCCGCGGCCACCTTGTCGACGTCGATCCGAAAATCCGGGTATGTATCGACATACACCGCCTTCCCGCCGACCATCGCCACCAACGCCGGGTACATCACGAAGTACGGATCGAAGATGATCACCTCATCGCCCGGATCGACCATCGCGAGCATCGCCAGCACCAGCGAACCGCTCGTGCCAGAGGTGACAAGCGCCCGACGGTCGTCTTGACCGTACTGCTTTTGAATCTCGGCCTGCAATCGCTCGCGAAGCTCCGGGATGCCCTGCGTCTGGCTGTAGCCATTGCGGTCGCCGTTGATCGCGTCGATCGCGGCATGCTTGATCTTGTCCGGCACCGGAAAATCTGGCTGCCCAATCGACAGATTGATCGGGTCTTTCATCTTCGCCGCCAGATCAAAGACCTTGCGGATGCCGGAGCTATCGAACTGAGCCGTGCGAGCAGCAAGCCAGGGATGGGACATGAGAGTCGAGAGTCTAGAGTCGAGGGTCGAGAGCCAAACTAGCCGCGGGCTAACAGCCCGCCGGAGCCGCGCTAACAATGTATGCCTACCGCGAGTCCGACGAAACCGCTACGCCGGAGGTTCGGGCGCCAACTCCGGCGGCCTGGCGGCGCCCCACTGCACCAGAGCGACCATCAAGAGAATACCCGCGATCGCCGTCAATTGCCGTGTGGTGAGCAGCTCACCATCGAGCTGTCCCCAAACCAGTGCGATCATGGGCACGACGTAGGTCACCATGCCCGCGAACAGCGGTCCTTGCGTCTGGATCAAGTGGACGAAGGCCAGGATGGCTACACCAGTGCTCGCGACGCCCAGAGCCAGCAGCGACATAGCCGCCAGTTCCCAATTCTCGGGCCTCGCGGGTCCCGCTAGGTGCAAGGAACTACTTACCGGCGGCAGCGCCACCGGAAGCACGAACAGCGCGCCCAATCCCAGGAACACGGTCGAAAGCTGCGCCGTCGGTAGATGCGACAGCTTCCACTTCATGAACGTGTTGCCGAACGCGTAGCTAATCGGCGTGCTAACCGCCAGCGTCAGCAGCCACGGCTGCATGCCGCGCTCGCTGCCATCCCACATAATAAGCGCCGCGCAGACGAGGCCGCCCAGCACCCCGATCCACTGCCGCGGCGCCGGCCACTCGCGCAAC
>DASVCM010000736.1:0-2043 GCA_036381635.1 Lacipirellula sp. | reverse complement strand
GATGAGTGGGAACTCCAGCAAATCGTTGGGAGCGTGCGGGTGGACAACTCGCGTTACGCCGGGCCGCTCAAAGGGCCGGGTTGGATGTGGGACGACGATCCCGCGCCGTACAACATGCCGGTTACGCCGCTGATGATCGATTTCAACGTGCTGACGGTCGAGCTTCGCCCGGTCGGCGGCGATGTCGCGGCGCGGCTGGTTCCGCCTGCGGACTACCCGCCGCTACGACGTGTTGCGGCCAATGGCGGCGAACCAGTCCGCGTGACGCGCAAGCCGTTTGAACACGAGATGCTGATCGTCGGCGGCCAACCCCCCGAGAAGCGGCGCGAAGCGCAGCTTACGATGCACGACCCAGCCCAATGGGCGGCGGCGGTCTTTGCGAGGATGCTCGCCGACCGCGGCGTTGAGATTACCGGCGTAAGCGGCCTGAATGACGCCGAGTCAGGCAAAGTTGAGGAGATCACGCATCGCGGGACGGCGCTCGCCGAAACGCTGCAGTGGTTTCATCACAAGAGCGAGAACGCCGTCGGCGAAGTGCTGTTGCATGAGATCGCCATTGCGGAAGGTCGCAAGCGCCCTGACTGGTCCGACGGCGCTGAGGCGATCAGCCGCTGGCTGATCGACGAAGCCGGCCTGGAGGAAGGGTCGTTCCGGCTCGTCGACGGCTCGGGACTGTCGCGCTACAACCTGATCAGCGCCGACTCCGCCGTGCGGCTGCTTAAGTACATGCACGGCCGCGAGAATTTCCAGGTGTTCTTCGAATCGCTGCCGACCTCGAACGTGAACGGCAACCCGGTCGTCTCCGCCAAGGGCGGCAGCATGACCGGCGTGTCGACGATCTCCGGTTATACCAAAACCGACGGCGGCCGCCTGCTGGCCTTCTCGCTGCTGGCCAACGGCTTCATCGGCGACAACAAGCCCGTGATGAACCTTCGGCAGAAGGTCTGGCAGGAGCTTGTGCAGTACAGCCCAAAATAAATGGAGGGCGTACGCGGATTCCCAATGAAAGCCACCGGCTGTGCCGGTGGACGGCATACGAGTAGATGATCGCCTTGCGATGTGTCCCCCGGCAGAGCCGGGGGCTTATAGGAGCCAAATCCCGCACGCCTAGCTTAGTTGTCCGACTCTTCAATGAGCTCCTTCGCGCCGCCGATGACCTTGTCCCACTGAAACGCCGGGCCGGGGTCGGTCTTGTTAAGCTGCACATGGTAATGCCCCAGCACGCCCTGGTAGGCCCGCCAGTCGGAGTCCTCGAGCTTCCTCGGGATCAGTTTGCCGCTGTCGTCCTTGGGATAGTCGCATTTGATGTTCGGGAAGATCTTGCAGAGCGTCGCGGTGAGCTTGATCAGCGACTCGTACTGCTCGGGCGTGAAGTCGTACTGGCACAGCTCACGCCCCTGGATTTCGCCGCAAATCAGCTCTTGCCGCGCGGGCTTTCCGACGAAATCCTCGGTACGGACGCCTAGCTCGTCGTAAGGCCGCGAGGCGCGGAGGCGAATTTCGCCGCCCGTCGCGTCGTACCACTTTTCCAGGGCCTCGATGTTGTCGCGTGAATAGGCCCCCATGTTGGCGATCTCGATGCCGATCGAGCGGGTGTTCGAGATCGTGGCGTGCCGCGCCCGCTCTTTGAGGTCGAGCGTCTGGTAGATCGTACCGTCGATGTCGAGCATGAAGTGAACGCTCAGATTGCGATGGTCGTGCAGCACCTTGAAGCACGTCTGACTGACCGGGCAAACGTCGTAGTGGATGACGAACTGGTCGACCACTCGCTGCAATAGCGGCAAGGGCCAGCCGCCGCCGCGGATGGTTTCGATCTCCTCGTCGTCGAGCGGTTCGAGCCGCATGCCGTAGCGGGCCGGGCCATAGTTGGGAAAACCTGGGTCTTTGATCGTCTCCTCCCAGGAGGCCTTGTCCAGCGGACCGAACCGCCGCTCGGTGCGGTAGGCGTCGTAACCGCCTTCATCGGTCCACAAAACCACCGGCGCCGTCGTGTGAAACAGCTTCCCGCAGACCATGATCTCATCCCCGGTCCGCTTGAGCTCT
>DASVCM010000735.1:0-2675 GCA_036381635.1 Lacipirellula sp. | reverse complement strand
GTTCCAGGCCACGCTCGTCGAGGTGTGCGAGGATCTCGCCCAGTCGATCCCCGCCGACGGCGAGGGCGCCTCGCACCTGATCACCGTCGAGGTCCACGGCTGCCGGACGCGCGACGAGGCAATTCAAATCGCCAAGACGGTCGCCGACAGCCCGCTGGTGAAGACGGCCGTCGCCGGCAACGACCCCAACTGGGGCCGGATCGTCTCGGCCGCCGGCTACGCGGGCGTGCCGTTCGACGCCACCAAGGTCTGCCTGCACCTGAACGGCTCGCTGCTGTACGAGCGCGGCCAGCCGGTCCCCTTCGACGGCGACGCGGTCAGCGCCGCGATGGCCGCCGACCGCAACACGGGGATTGTGCTGCTGCTGGACGAAGGCGATCAATCGGCGAGATTCTGGACCTCGGACCTCACGGCTGAGTACGTCCGCCTGAACGCCGACTATCGGACGTAGCTGGCGCTCTGCCGGGCTCTGATAGGTAGTCAACGGCCGACTTCCGAGCCGCAACGCGGCGGCAGTCAATAGCCAGGGGCGTAAGCCCCTGGTACGAGGGGGCGTTACGAACGCAAGCCCCAACGGGGCGACAGTAGTGATGGCCAGCGCACTGCCGCCCCGTTGGGGCTTACATTCGCATCATGCATCAAACCAGGGGCTTACGCCCCTGGCTATTGACTTACGCTCCGTTGGGGCTGCATTCACACGCTGCCTAAACGCTCCAGGCTCTCCCCGGTCAGCCGATACATCGTCCACTCCTCCAGCGGCGTGGCGCCGAGGCTTTTATAGAACTCAATCGACGGCGTGTTCCAATCGAGCACCGCCCATTCGACGCGGCCATAGTCGCGCTCGACGGCCATCTCCGCCACGCGCTTCAAGAGCGCCTTCCCCGCCCCGCGGCCACGGAACTGCGGCCGCACGTAGATGTCTTCGATGTAGAACCCCGGCAGACCTTTGAAGGTTGAGAAGTTCGTGAAGAACAGCGCCCAACCGACTGCCTCGCCGTCGAGCTCCGCGATAAGCGCCTCGGCCGCCGGGCGTTCGCCGAAAAGCGCCTGCGCAAGCAGTTCCTCGGTAATCACCACCATGTCAGCCAGCCGCTCATACTCCGCCAGTTCGCGGATGAATTCGAGTAAGGTCGGCACGTCAGCCGGCGTTGCGCCACGAACACGAAGCTCAGATACAGACGACTCTTTCATAGCGGGTAACGCAATGCGCCGACTAAGAATTCCAATCCTCATCCCGATCCCGAAGGGATCACTGCCATTAGCCGGGGGCTGAGCGTAGCGACGCCCCCGGATACATCCGACCCCATGAAACATCCCAACCCGGAGGGTTGGCAGCCTCTGCGAACCCTCCAGGTTCGTCCTGCTGGGACGGCATACTATCCGGGGGTCGCGTTTCACGCGACCCCCGGCTAATGGCTGTGAACCCTTCGGGTTCCACTCACGCAGCGCCTAGGATCAACTCGCATCGCGTCCGTTCCCGCGGTAGAATCGGCGCCGTGAACCTCGATGTCGACGTCAACCGCTGCACGACAGAGCTGGAACGACTGGCCGAATTCTCCGACGTCCCTGCGCCGGCGGTCAAACGGGTCGTCTTCACCAAGATCGACCTCGCGGCCCGTAGGTATCTCACGGGCCTGTTCGAGGAAGCCCGCCTCAAAGTCCGCGCGGACGCCGTCGGCAACATCTTCGCCCGCTGGGAGGGGTTGGACCCATCGCTCTCGGCAGTCGCGACGGGTTCGCACACCGACGCGATCCCTTACTCCGGCAAGTACGACGGCACGGTCGGCGTCCTCGGCGGGCTTGAGGCGATCCGCAGTCTGCAGGCCGCCGGCGTGCGGCCGCGCCGTTCTATTGAACTCATCATGTTTACGTCCGAAGAGCCGACCCGCTTCGCCTACGGCTGCCTCGGCAGCCGACTGCTTAGCGGGCAGCTCACTGCCGACGCCGACGCGCAACTCAAAGATGAAGCCGGCGCCACGCTGCGCGACGCCCGTACAGCCGCCGGTTATGCGGGAGACCTTTCCCGTGTTAAGCTCGCCAAGGGCTCGTACTCGGCCTTTGTCGAGCTCCACGTCGAACAAGGCCCTTTACTGGAGCAAGCCGGGATTCCCATCGGCGCGGTCACGCACATCTCGGCGCCCGCGGCGATGCGCGTCCGCTACCAAGGCCCCGGCGGCCACGCCGGCGGCGTCTACATGCCCGATCGGCGCGACCCCTTGCTTGCTGCTTCGCGACTGGCCCTGGAAGTCGAGGCCGCCGCGATCGAACTCGGCGGCGCCGAAACGGTCGGCACCGTCGGCGTGCTGGACGTCTATCCGCGCGCCGTCAACAGCATCCCCCGCGACGTAATGCTTGAAATCGACGTTCGCGACATGGACCACGCCCGCCGCGACCGTGTGCTGCAGCGCATCCGCGCAAGCGCCGCCGGGTTCGGCCGCGACCGCGGCATCGAAACGACCGTCGAAGAAATCAACGCCGACCCGCCTGCAACGTGCGACGAGCGAATCATCGCCGCGATCGAACAATCCGCCGCCGCTGCCGGCCACAAGTGCCAACAGATGATCAGCCGCGCCTACCACGACAGCACGTTCATGTCGCTCGAGGCCCCCATCGGCATGATCTTCATCCCCTGCCGCGCGGGAATCAGCCCCCACCCCGACGAATATGCCTCCCCC
>DASVCM010000734.1:0-2037 GCA_036381635.1 Lacipirellula sp. | reverse complement strand
GACGGACCACTTCGGCTCGATCACGCTCGCGGCGGGTCAGCGCTACGACATTCGCTTGGAATACTACGAGCGAACGGGTGACACAGCGATGCGGCTCTACTGGTCGAGCCCGAGCCAGGCGTTTCAGATTGTGCCGCAGAGCCAGTTGTATAGCGACCCGCCGACGCCGCCGCAGCAGGGCACGTTCTCCGGGCAGACGATCGTCTCGGGTTTGTTCGGGCCGACGGCCATTGACTTCACCGACAACGGCCGGATGTTCATCGCCGAGCAGCAGGGCGTGGTGCGCGTTTATCAAGACGGCCAACTCCAGTCCGTGCCGTTCCTCGACATTCGCCCGCAGGTGAACAACATTCAGGATCGCGGCATGCTGGGGATGGCGGTGCATCCGAACTTCCCCGCGACGCCCTATGTGTATGTCTCGTACACCTACGACCCGCCGGAGACGATCGGCCGCACCGGCAACGCCGGACCGGACGGCGGCGGCAACCGCGTGGCCCGGGTAACGCGGTTCACGGCCGACCCGGCGTTCGGCTACAACCGCGCCGTTCCAGGCAGCGAGGTGGTAATCGTCGGCACGAACAGCACCTGGGCGAACATCAGCCATCCGGAACTCGACAGCACCGACAACATGAGCCTCCCGCCCTCCGGCGGCAACAACGGCAACGGCCACGACATTCTCATCGCCGACTCGCGTTCGCATACAGTGGGGAACCTCGGGTTCGGACCGGACGGCATGTTGTATGTCGCCAACGGCGACGGCACCTCGTACGGCCGCGTCGACGCACGAACCTCGCGCGTGCAGAGCATCGACAGCCTCTCGGGCAAGCTGCTGCGGGTCGACCCGCTCACCGGCGACGGGCTTCCCGACAATCCGTTCTACAACGGCAACCCGGACGCGAACCGCTCGAAGGTCTACAACTACGGCCTGCGGAATCCATTCCGCTTCGCCTTCCACCCCGTGACCGGGCGGCCCTACATTGGCGACGTCGGCTGGAACGCGTGGGAGGAAATCGACACGGGCGTCGGCCAGAACTTCGGCTGGCCGTGGTACGAGGGGGGCGACAACATGAATCTGCAGACCGGCGGGTACCGCGACCTGCCGGAGGCGCAGGCATTTTACGCGTCGAATCCCGTGGTAGCGCCGCCGCTGTGGTCGCGGACGCATGCCAGCGGAGGCGTGGCCATCGTGGCCGGCGACTTTTACACCGGGACGGTGTACGCGTCGAGCTACCGCAACGCCCTGTTCCTGTCGGACTTCGGCGATAACCAGCTTCGCGTGCTGCGGCTGAACGACAACGGCACGCTCCACTCGGTCGTGCCCCTCAACTTGAATGTGGGCGGAGTCGTCGAGATGACGATGGGGCCGAACGGCTACATGTACTACGTGGATCTAATCGGCGGGCGAGTCGGGCGGCTGCTATTCTCGCAGCCGAGCGCCGTGATGGCGGCGATGCCGGGGGATTTCGATGAGGACGGCGTGGCCGATGGCAATGACTTCCTCGCTTGGCAGCGGAATCTGGGGACGACGGCCCATGCGACACTCGCCATCGGGGATTCGGACGGCGACGGGGCGGTGGCTGTTGGCGACCTGGGCGCTTGGAAAGACGGCTTTGGGCTTGGCGTCGACGCCGGTGACGAGCCGCTCGATCCGGCGGTCTATTGGCTGGCCTTCGAGGACGGCTCCGAGCCCGAGAAGGCGGCCACTGCATACGAACCTCAATCGTTGTCGACGTTTACAGTGCCGCTGGCGCGCACAAGCGGCGTCGCGCCGCATCGGGCTTCTTCAAGCGCCGGCGAGTTGGTGCTTGCTGATGAGGAACTGTCCGACGCAGTGTTCGAATCGCTTGAGGATGATGAGTTCGCTTGGGAAGTAGGGCTTTTCTAAGCATACTCGCATCATGTCACGTCGCGTCTCAAGGCGAACGACCGCTGACGCGGCCACTCGCGGGGCGGCTGCTTCCTGAGCGCTGAGCCCCCCCGCCGCGGCGAGGCTCGTCGAGCGCGATTTGCCGGAGCGCAGCAGCGTCGAGCTCAATA
>DASVCM010000733.1:0-9248 GCA_036381635.1 Lacipirellula sp. | reverse complement strand
CGGCGATCCCGCCAATATCCTGTACTTCACCGAGCGGACGTCCGACACCGTCGGCGGTTTTAATGTGATCAACGAGATGGGCAAGGTCTGGCGTTACGACGCGACCACGCGGACCAAGACGCTGGTGCTTGATCTCTCGTCGCGCGACGTGACGCAGGACACAGGATTGCAGACGATCGCCTTCAGCCCGGACTTCAACACGCCCAGTTCGCCAACGTACCAGAAGCTGTATGTTTCGACTTCTGCCATGGGCGCCACGGCGGTCAATCGCGTCGAAGAGTACACGACGCAGCCTGACGGTACGTTTGGCGCCCGAAGGACGATCCTGCGGTACGAGAACAACACGCTCAACAACCACACCGTCAACTGGATCGGGTTCGATCCCAGTTCCACCGGCGCCGAGCGGAGCTATCTGTACATCTCGACCGGCGACGGTTCGTTCGGCAATCCGTACGGTGGCGGCATGTCGCCCGACGGCCGCCCGTCGCAAAACCCCAGCGACATCGCCGGAAAAATCCTGCGGGTTGACGTTTCCGGCGACTCGTACCTCGGCAATGGCGACAAGAACTACGCCATCCCGCCGACGAATCCGCTGCCGGCGTACAATGCGGCGAACCCCGGCTCGCCGATCGCCGGTTTGGGCGAGGTGTGGGTCACCGGCGTCCGCAACGGGTACCGCGCGAGTTTCGACCGGGCGACCGGCGATTTTTATCTCGGCGACGTCGGCGAGAACGCCTTGGAGGAGATCGACTTTATCAAGGGGGGCTCGAATCTCGCTGGACCGCCGGTCGATCTCGGTTGGCCGCAGTTGGAAGGGACCAACGAAAGTATCGTGCCCGGCGCCCCGCACACGACGACCAACCCGTTCACGGGCGTGACGTCGCTTGATCCCATACAGCAGTACCCTCGCATCGTGGGCCGTGCGGCGATCGGCGGCTACGTCTATCGCGGGCCGATCGTCGAGCTGCAGGGGAAGTACTTCCACGCCGACTTCGTGCAGACGCGGCTATGGATGCTCGACTTCGACCGCGATGAAACGCCCGACGGCGATAACGGCGTACGGACGGAAGTCACCTCGCTATGGCAGTCGCTGGTGTACGATCCGACCGACCCCTCGTACCTGCCCAGCAGCGGCGCCACCGACCTGGCGGGGATCGACCACATCGTTTCGTTCGGCGAGGACAATTCGGGGAACTTGTACGTGGTGGACTTCGGCAATCGTTCGCCGTCGCAGAACAATTTCGACGGCCAGTACCCGAACGCCGGGCTGGGCGAGATATTCAAACTCGTCCCGTCGCTTTTGGTGACGCTGACAATTGATCGCGAAAGCGGCGCGATGTCGCTGTCGAACCCGACCGGCGCCGACATCGGAATCCGCGGGTACTCAATTTCAAGCCCTGCAGGCTCGATTGAGCCGGCGTCGATCGCCACGCCAATTTCCGGACACTATGACGCCCCGCCGGTGGGCGACGGTTCGGTTGATGCGGACGGCGATTGGACGATTACTTCGCCGTCGGGAAGCATGACGCTCTTTGAAGAAGAAGAAAACGGCGCGGGAGACGGCGGCGCCTTGGGCGTCGGGCAAGCGGTGACGCTGAGCGCCGCTGGCGGTTGGCTCGCCTCGCCGGTAGAAGACCTGCAGTTGACGCTCACGCTCGCCGACGGCTCGACGGCGCCGGGCGCCGTGGTCTATATCGGCAACGACGGCATGCCGTTTGAGCGAAGTGATCTGAACGCCGATGGCGTGATCGACGCGGGCGATTGGCCGGCGCTGCGCGACAATCACCTGCTCGACCTGTCGGGCTTGTCCCAAGTGCAGGCGTACCGCAGCGGCGACCTCGATGGCGATGGCGATAACGACGTGCTCGACTTCCGCATTTTCAAGGCGGACTACGAAGAGGCGAACGGTTTGGGCTCGTTCGCAGCGCTGGGAGCGCGCGTGCCGGAGCCCGGGGCGTTGGCTCTGTCGATGATTTGTGGAAGCCTATTGGCGCTCGCGCAACGTCGAGGACAAGTAGCTTTCTGAAGCGGTTCGAAGTGATGCGCGTTTTCTAAGATTCTTCTACGCAAGTTGCTGCTTACTTCGGCGCCTCCTTTATGCAAGATGAATGTCGGGCCGCTCAAGTATGTGCGGCGCTTGTCTGAGAACTTATCTCAAGGACGGGGGCGTCGCTGGGGCGGCCGACGTGCACCGTGAACGTTCCATGGCATGCATGGAACTGACGTACCTTTTTGTAATGTCGCATAGCTGCAGATGACTGCACCGGCCCACCACCACGCGTCGCTGCATGGGACGCATGCCCGCCGGCATGCGCCCAACCTGATGCGACTGGTAATGCACAGTTTGCTGGCGGCGACCGCACTTGGTTGCGGCGGCGGAGGGCAACCGGGCGCCCATTTGCAGGGAAAGGTCACGATCGACGGCAACGAGATTCCCGCCGACGCAAAGGCGCACATCATGTTCGCTCCCGAGTCGGCCAGCGACGCCGAGACTGTGACGGCTCCAATTGTTAACAGCCGCTACGACTGCCCGAATGCACCGCTGGGATCGGTGACGGCGTACTTTGAAATCAGCCGCGCCGTCGGCCCGATGAAGCGGAGCGAACGGACGGGGGCCGAGTATCAGGAGGTCGTAAGCCTGATTCCCGCCGATCGGACGACGGGAATCCAGCTCGAAGTGACTGGGGACAAAGCGGATCAAGACTTCGACTTGTGAGAATGGCGTTTTGCGTTCGCCGCCATCTGCGGCGAACACAAAGGAGAATTCGATGAGGTTCCATCGCCAATCGCGCGGATTTACGCTGGTCGAGCTGTTGGTCGTAATTGCGATTATCGGCGTGCTGGTGGCGCTGTTGCTGCCGGCCGTGCAGGCGGCGCGCGAAGCGGCGCGGCGGTCGCAGTGCCTGAACAACCTCAAGCAGCTTGGTCTGGCAATGTTGAATTATGAAAGTGCCAAAGGAGGCTTGCCGCCAATGGCGCTTTATTGGAGCGAAGCCGAGTACAACGCCGCATATGACCCTGACGGGCCCGGTTCCTGGTACGATGATCATGGGTGGTACATTCCGCTCATGCCGTACATCGAACAATCGGGGGTGAAAGCGATTGTCGACGTCAAGAAGTCCTTCAGCGATGCGAGCAATGAGGCCGCACGTCGGGCGATGATTCCGATGCATGCGTGCCCGTCGGACATCGGCCTGCAGAAAAACGAGTGGGGAATTGCGACCTGGGCGCGTGTCCGCTCTAACTATGTGGTCAATGCTGGTAATACTGTGTACGGACAGCACAGTATGGGAACGTGCCCTGGCGTCTATCCGGCGTGCATCGAATTCGGCGGAGCCCCCTTCATCCCGCGGGAAGACAACAAACTGGCGACGATTACCGATGGGACGGCCAACACGCTGATGATGACCGAGGTTCTCGTTCTGCCCGAGACGCCTGGATGGGGCGGTCCGTATTCCGACGCGCAGACGGCCCTCGGCGGTCAGGTCTTTACCGGCTTCCACACGCCAAACGCGCAGGGCCCGCAGAATGCCGACGCCATGACGCGACAGGGCGAATGGTGGGGAAACGTCCGCGAGGGCTGGGTACTGCAGGGGATACCCGTGGCGGCCAACGGAACTCCGGCGCAACCCGTGCCGCCGCCGGCGGGACGCTTGGCGCCCGATGATCCGCGGATTGTCGACAGTAACGGCCACAAGCAGCAGCACATTGCCGCCCGGAGCAGGCATCATGGCGGCGTCAATGCATCGAAGTGCGACGGCTCGGTGGACTTTTATTCCGATGACGTGGACCCCTACGTCTGGAACTGCCTCTGCACGGCGGCGGCAGACGATTTGCCGAGCGGGCCGATCAACTAACTGCTGTTCAGGAACCGGGGGCTAGCGCCCCGCGGCTCATCCAATCAGCCGGAACGCGCTAGCGTCCGGTTCGTGCTCTGCTCATGGCAAAGCTCTTAGTTCCGCTGCTATTGATCGCTGCTATCGGCGCGTGGGCGCCGAGCGAGGCGCTTGCTCAAGGACCGAAGATTCACGATCCTTCGACCATTCTCCAACGCGACAGCCGTTACTGGATGTTCTCGACCGGCATTCGCGTTCAGGCGCTCTCGTCGAGCAATTTGACGGATTGGCATCGGGAGCCGCCGGCGTTCGACCGGCCGCCAGAGTGGGTCAACGAAGTCGTGCCGACGCAGCGCGGACATTTCTGGGCGCCGGATGTCATCCAGTGGCGCGGCCGGTATCTGCTCTACTACTCCGTGTCGGCGTTCGGCAAGCGGACCTCGGCGATCGCCCTGGCGACGGGTAAAACGTTGAACGCCGATGCCGCCGGGTACGGGTGGACCGACGAGGGGATCGTAATTCAGACGAGCGAGGCCGATGACTTCAACGCGATCGATCCGGCCGCGGTCGCGACGCCTGATGGCGAGCTGTGGATGACGTTCGGCTCGTACTGGAGCGGCGTCAAGTTGATCGAGCTTGACCCCGCGACGGGCAGGCGTCTTTCGCCGGAGTCCCCGATGTACTCGCTGGCCTGGAAGAGCGAGATCGAGGCGCCGGCGATCCGTTTTCACGACGGCTACTACTATCTGTTCGTGAACTGGGGCCATTGCTGCCGCGGCGTTCGCAGCACCTACAACATCCGCGTCGGCCGCAGCCGCGAGATCACCGGTTCCTACGTCGATCGCGACGGCGTCGACATGCTCGAAGGCGGCGGCACGCTGGTTCTCGAGACGCGCGGAGCGGCCATCGGCCCCGGTCACGCCGGCTTTCTCGAGCGTGACGGCAGACTGATGCTCAGTTACCACTATTATGACGGCGAGCGGCGCGGCCAGCCGGTGCTCGGGGTCAGCGAGCTTCGCTGGGACGATGAGGGCTGGCCGGTCGTCGTAGATCAACCAGCGCTCACCGGCAGAATCGTTGCCGATCAATCAGCTCGAAGGAATTGAACCCTCAAGGAGGCCAAGGGAGATTGAAAATACCCAAATGACGAATGACGAATGACGAATTAAGAACGCAAGTCTGATCATTCGTAATTCGGGAATTCGTCATTCTCTTCCATCGCGTTCTTGGCGGTTAACAACAGCATCGTGGAGAGTCATCAATGCTTCGCTTCTCGCCACTTCGAATACTTGTCATCGCGGCAGTTCTCCAGTCGGCGGCAGCCGGCGAGCAGCTTCAGGGCAAGATTGTCGTCGACCTGTCGCAACCCGGCCCGGCGTTTCCGCGGACGATGCACGGCATCTTCTTCGAAGACATTAACTACGCCGCCGACGGCGGGCTGTATGCGGAGCTCATTCAAAACCGCTCGTTCGAACATCGCGAGCGGATGTACGCCTGGCGGCCGGCAGCGCCCAGCGAGGCGATTGAGCTGGTCATTGCCGATGAGGCGCCGCTCAATGACAACAACCGGCACTACCTCCGTGTGACGGCCAAACAGAACGGCGCAGCCGTGGCGAATTCAGGCTACGACGGCATCAGCGTGAAGGCTGGCGAAGAATACAATGTCTCGGTCTATGCCCGCAGCGCAGACGGGTCCTCGGATTTCCGCGTCGCATTAGTCGATCAAAGCGGCGACTCGTTAGGCGAAGTGGTTCTTACCGGCGTGATGGACAAGTGGCAGAAACTCTCCGGCGTCATCACGCCGTCGCGCGACGCGTCGGATGCTCAGTTGCAACTGCAGTTTCAGCGCGAGGGAGTTTACGACGTCGACATGGTCTCGCTCTTCCCCGCTGAGACGTTCCGCGGTCGGAAGAACGGCTTGCGGGCGGACCTCGCTCAATTGCTCGCGGATCTCCAGCCGGGATTCCTGCGGTTCCCCGGCGGTTGCATTGTCGAGGGTAGCGGACTGGCGAATGCCTATCGCTGGAAAGACACGATCGGCGACGTGGCCCAGCGGAAGCAGAACTGGAACCTGTGGGCCGAGCGCCAGTCGCCGCAGTATCACCAGACCTACGGACTCGGGTTCTTCGAGTACTTCCAGCTTTGCGAAGACATCGGCGCCGAGCCGCTGCCGGTGATCAACTGCGGCATGGCCTGCCAGTTCCGCGGCGGCGGGCTGATTCCGCTCGAGGAGCTCGACCCTTGGGTGCAGGACGCGCTCGACCTGATCGAGTTCGCCAACGGCCCGCCGACTTCGCCATGGGGCGCTAGGCGGGCTGCAATGGGTCACCCCGAACCGTTCAATATGAAGTACCTCGGCATCGGCAACGAGCAGTGGAGCGAGGAATACTTCCAGCGCTATCGGGTTTTTTATCGCGCGATCCATCCGAAGTATCCCGAGCTGAAGCTCATCTCCACCGCCGGGCCCCAGGCCGAGGGAGACTCGTTCAGCTACGCCTGGGGCCGATTCGCAACCGATACGCCGGCCGACCTGGTGGACGAGCACTATTACCGCTCGCCCAATTGGTTCCTGGCGAATCATCGCCGTTATGACTCGTACGTCCGCGACGGACCCAAAGTGTTCGCCGGCGAATTCGCAGCGCATACGATGGGGCGCCGCAACAACCTAGAGGCGGCGCTGGCCGAGGCGGCGTTCATGACCGGCCTGTGGCGAAACGCCGACGTCGTCGACATGGCATGCTACGCGCCGCTGTTCGCGCGAATCGGCAACGTGCAGTGGACGCCGGATCTGATTTGGTTCGACAACGACCGGTCGTTCGGCTCGCCGTCGTATTACGTTCAGCAGCTCTACTCGAAGAACTTGCCGGAACTGATGGCGCCGGCCACCGTGGATGCGTCGCCGTCGAAGCCTCAGCCCTTGCGCGGCCGCATCGGCGTGGGTACGTGGCGAACCCAGGCGGAGTTCAAAGACATCAAGGTCGTCTCTGGCGATAAGACCCTGTATGAGTGGAGTCCCGACAAGGGCCTTGAGGATTGGGCTGAGCACAACGGCGACTGGTCGAGCGCCGACGGCGTGCTACGGCAAACGTCCGAGGCGGAGAACGTGCGGCTCTTTACCGGCGAAACGGACTGGACCGATTACACGCTGTCGCTCAAGGCCCGCAAGCTCGCGGGCGCCGAGGGCTTTCTCATTTCGTTCGCGTCGACCGATCCCGACACGCCCGTGTGGTGGAACCTTGGCGGGTGGAACAACACGCTGCATGGGCTCGAGATGCACGGCGTTACTGTCATGCAGCGCCCCGGGAAGATTGAACAGGGCCGGTGGTACGAAATCCGCATCGAAGTCCGCGGGCCGAAGGTTTCCTGCTATCTCGATGACGAGCTAGTTCAGGAGTATGAACTGAAACCGCATCCGAGCCTGTACGCGGCGGCGGGTTATAACGAGCCTGAGAACGAACTCGTGCTCGCCGTGGCCAATCCTACACGGGACGCCGTGGAGACAACCATCGCGACAAAAGGGCGCGAGCTCGCCGCCGAACCGGGCGCCGCGGAGGTTTTGGCAGGCGACGACCCGTCGCTGGAAAACTCGCTCGACGAGCCGCGTCGCCTGGCGCCGGAGAGGTCGTCGGCCGAACTTGAAGGCGCCGAGCGGCGATATACTTTCCGGCCGTATTCGCTGACGATCTTGAAGCTGAAGACTGAATAGGCTGCGTCCACATCACGTGCGGCCGCCATCTGGCATCGAAAGCCGCAACGCGGCGACAGTCAATAGCCAGGGGCGCAAGCCCCTGGAACGAACGCAATCGGCGACCGCAAGCCCCAACGGGGCGGCAGTGCGATGGCGAGCGCACTGCCGCCCCCTTGGGGCTTACGGTCCGCATGTACGATCGAAACCAAGGGGCTCACGCCCCTGGCTATTTACTTCCGCCCCGTTGGGGCTCTCAACTCGGCGTCTTGGTATCAATGAGAATTCTCTTCTGGATCGTCGCTCTCCTTTCGACTGCTCCTTCTACACTCGCTCGCGGCGATTCGTTCCCGGTCCATATTCACATTGATGCGAGCCAGCCTGTCGGCCCGCTCAAGCCCATCTGGCGGTTCTTCGGCGCCGACGAACCGAACTACGCTACGATGCCGCACGGGCGGAAGCTGCTCAGTGAGCTCGGCGAGCTGAAACCGCGGCACGTGTATTTCCGCGCTCACAATCTGTTCTGCACGGGCGACGGCGCGCCGGCGCTCAAGTGGGGCTCGACCAATGCCTACCGCGAAGACGCGGCTGGAAACCCGGTTTACGACTGGACGATCCTCGACAACATCTTCGACGCGTATCTCGAGAACGACGTGCGGCCGTACGTGCAACTCGGTTTCATGCCGCGCGATCTGTCGTCGAAGCCGGAGCCCTACCAGCACCAATGGAATCCGCGGCTGCGCTACGAGGATATCTACACCGGCTGGGCATATCCGCCAAAAGATTATGAGCGTTGGGGCGAGCTCGCATGCCAGTGGACAAAGCACTGCATCGATCGCTACGGCCATAACGAAGTCGAGACGTGGTATTGGCAGACGTGGAACGAGGCGAACATCGGCTACTGGCAGGGAACGCCCGAGGAGTTTCATAAGCTGCACGACTACGCAATCGCCGGCGTCCGCCGGGCGCTGCCGACGGCCCGCGTCGGCGGGCCTGACGCAGCGGGCAGCGGCGGCGACTGGACGCGCGCCTTCCTCGAACACTGCCTGCGCGGCAGGAACTACGCGACTGGCGGAATCGGCACGCCGCTCGACTTCGTGTCGTTCCACGCCAAGGGAGCGCCGCGGCAAGTCGACGACCACGTGCGGATGGGGATCGCCGAGCAATTACGGACGATCGACGAGGGGTTTCGCATCGTCGCCTCGTTTCCGGAGCTGAAGAACACGCCGATCGTTATCGGCGAATGCGATCCCGAAGGGTGCGCCGCCTGCCAAGGCCCGCAGTTGGCTTATCGCAACGGCACAATGTACTCCAGCTACACCGCCGCCTGCTTCGCGCGGATTCACGAGCTGGCCGACCGGCAGGGCGTAAACCTCGAAGGCGCCCTCACCTGGGCGTTCCAATTCGAGGATCAGCCGCTGTTCGCCGGCTTCCGCTCACTGGCGACCGGCGGGATCGACAAGCCCGTGCTCAACGTGTTCCGCATGATGAGCCAAATGTCGGGCGAGCGATTGCACGTCCAAAGCGATCACGCAGTGAGTCTAAAAGAGATGCTGCGCGACGGCGTTCGCCAGAAGCCCGACGTCTCGGCGCTAGCCAGCCTCGACCGCGAGCAACAGCGGCTCTCCATTCTCATCTGGCATTATCACGACGACGACGTTCCGGGCGACGACGCCCAGGTCGAGCTGTCGTTGTCCGGAGCTCCATTTGGGACGTTGGAGAAGGCC
>DASVCM010000732.1:0-8742 GCA_036381635.1 Lacipirellula sp. | reverse complement strand
TCCCCTACCAGGGCAACAACGGCACGCACCGGCGACCCATCTACGTCGAGTGCACGGCCGACGCCGTGATCCTTCAGCCGGAAGGCATCAAGCTCACGCCTTGGGATTTCAAAGGGCCGATCCGCTCGGGCAACCCGCTGGCCTCGGCCGTGCGAGCGGCTCGCGAGGAGCTGAATCAGCGAGCTCAACTGGCGGGCGAAAAGGAAATGCCGGATGCCTATCCGCTCATCCTCGTGCGTCCCGACGCGGCCAATACCTACCGCGCCGTCGTGGCTGCCGTCGATAGTTGGGACGTGCAGTACGGCTATGAACTGATCGAAGCCGATTGGGAACTCCAGTACCCTATGCCCGACCCGCGCCTGGCCGAAGTGATGACGCACGCGGTGCAGCAGGCGCGCGAGCGGCAGGCGCTGCTTGCCAAGGCGGCGCCGCGCACTTACTCCTCGGTGCCGCCCATGCCGACGGGCGAAGGGTTCTCCTCCGCATCGAACGGCGGCCGCGGCGGACGGCTCGACGTCAATCGCTCGCCCGAGTCAGGCGGCGTCCATACGCTCCTAACTCCCGGAGCGGAAGCGGCCGGCGGAATGGACCAGGCCGTCGCGAACATCAGCTTTGCCGACGAAGTTGCGACAGCCGGCGGACCGCCGGGCCCCGGCCAAACGGGCGCAAGCGGCGGGACGACCTCGTCGCAGGCAAGCGGCCACGCTAGCGCCGGCGCCAGCGGCGGCGGCAGCACGCTCATGGCGGGCCCCGCACCGCCGGGCGCTTCGCAGGCGCAACCAGGCGGCCCTGGAACCGGCGTCCCCTCCTCCTCGGCCGCTGGGCTCACAAGCATTCCGGAGGTCGATGTTCACAAAGTCGAGTCCACCGCGGATGGCGGGGGGCACACGATCAGCAACTCGTCGAGGCTCGTTCAAGCCGTCGCCCAGGCCGAAAACGAGCCGCCCGCGCCCAGCGCCGCGACGACCCGCGGCGCCAACTGGGCCAACGACGCCGCGAAGAACCGCGCCGCGCCGATTACCCGCCCGATTCATGTGGTCGTCACGCCGGCGGAGCTGAAGATCGTTCCGGAGGATGGCGGCGCCGGATCGTCGAGCGTTTCCTTCTCGCAGCCCGCCAGCCAGGTGCTCGACGACATTGCCGGCTCCGTCAAGAAACAGATTGAAGCTTGGGGCCTGGCGGGCACGAACATGTACTGGCGGCCCATGCTCGTCCTGCAGGTAGCGCAGGGCGCCGAGCGCCACGCCATCCGCATTCGCGATCTCTTAAGGGACAGCGGCGTGGACGTTCACTTCCAGGACGTCGAAACGGCCGCACGGCCGAGCGGGGAGGCGACCGGTGCAACACGCTGAAGAAGACGACGCGCTGCCAGGGCAGGACTCGTTCATCGACGTCGTCTGCAACATGGTCGGCATCCTGATTGTGCTCGTGGTGATCGTCGGCATCCGCGCGACGGCGGCCAAGACGCCGCCGAAGGATGCCGAGGCGGCCGCCGTCCGCGCGACGCCGGCCAGCTTCCAATCCGCGACCGACGAATCATTGGCGGCGCTTCGCGACGCAGAGTTCGAAGCGCTCAGTGCACAGCGCGACGTCGCCGAAGCCGTCGAGCGCGTCGAGGACCTCGCCGCCCAGTCGCTGCTTGTCGACGCGCAGCGCCAGCAGCTTATGCTCCTGAAAACCACCGTTGAACAGGAGATCGCGGAGCGGCGTGAGAAGCTCAGCGAAGAAGATCGCCGACAATTCGACGTGCAACGCGAAATCGCAGAAGCCGAGATCCGCCTTCACCAGTTAACCCAAGAGCAGATCGCCGTCTCCTCGCTGCCGGCCAATGTCGAAAAGATCGAATGCGTTCCGACGCCGATCGCGAAAGAAATCGACGACGAGGAAATCGTTTACGTCTTATTGAAGAACAAGAGATTGGCGGTCGTGCCCGTCGCCGATCTGATGGCGGAAGTCGAGCGCCGCGGTCCCGACTACCTGCGAAACGGACTCAATCACCGCAACTACGCTGAGGAGTCGTTCGGCCCCGTCGATGGATTCCGCATGCGGCTGATTCTCGCGCGCCGCGAGGCCGGCGCCCACATACCCGGAACGCCGCATGATCCGCGGGCCCATGCCGCGCCAGAACTGCAAATGATCGCGGCGTTCACGCCCCTCAGCGAAAGCACCGGGCAAACCGTCGAACAAGCCTTGTTGCCGGATTCCGCATTCATGAGGGCGCTGAGGGCCAAGCGCACGGCGACTCCCGTGGTCTTCGTCTGGGTCTATGGCGATAGTTACGCTGAGCTGCGCGCCCTGAAGCGTGAGTTGTGGAAATCGGGAACGCCTTTGGCATTGCGTCCGGTTCCCGACGGCGAGCCGATCGGCATCGCCACCCACGGCGGCTACCGCGCAGCGGCGCAATAGTTTGGACGGGCTGAGTGCGTCCAGGCAATGGCAATACAAAACGTCCTCGACAGACGGCTCGCGTTTGGCTGCGAACCGCCGGCCGAGGACTTGCTTCGACCCTCTTCAATTTAACGCGGCAAGCGGCGTTCAGCCCGTGCGGCGCGCCTTGGCCGTATTCCCGGTCGTAGGCACCGCCTTCAACTGCGCCAGCGTAATGTTGCCCAAGCGCCGCTTGGCGTCCGCCGCAATGTCGCCCAGCGCTTCGGACAGCTTCTTCTGCGATTGCGGCGTCAGCCCGCTGATCTGCGGCAGCTCCGGCTGGATCGGCCCGTCGATCGCTTCGACGATTTCCAGCAACGTGATCTGCGACATCGGCTTGGCCAGCCGATAACCGCCGTCGACGCCGCGCGTCGATTTCAGAATGCCTTCGTTCACCAGCGTGCGAAGCACCTGCAACAGAAAACGCTCCGGCATGTCGCCAAGCTGCGCCAGTTGGCTGCAAGGCGCCGGCGGCGAAGCCGGCGAGTCGTTAAGCTGAACGGCCGCCAACACCGCGTACATCGATGCGCGCGAGATTCTCAATTCTCTGCTCCTGTTTCAATACAATCCGAGTGCACAACGAGGCTCTTCTGCGGGGAAGCAAACCTCGTACCGCGAGCGGAACTCGAAGGACCGCTTGCGCCATACTCAATTAATGGCTCGCGACGCCGCGGATAACAAGAGCGACTGCGGGTATCCGCATATTCGATGTGGGCATTGTTGCGATTGCAGCGTTCGCGCTCTCCTGGTCGGATGCGCAGCACGTGGGTGCACGTTCAACCAGCGCTGACGTCGGCCGAAGCCTCGCTCGCGGTTGCCGCTGGCTTACGTAAAGAAAGGAAAACCAGTGCAATCGCGCCGCACACCAGCAGCGCATCGGCCACGTTGAAGTTGGGCCACACGTCCCACCGGCTTTGCGGCGGCCAGCGCCGCGCCAGCAGGACGAAGTCGCGCACCGCGTAGACGCGACCCGGCGGATTCTGGTTGTAGTTCAGATGCTCGAGTGATCCCCACGTAAGGCCCGGCAGGCCGACGCGATCGTACAGGTTGCCGAGCACGCCGCCGAGAATGCACCCCAGCACGATCGTGAGTGCGCGATCTCTTGCCCCGCCGAAGTAGAACAGCCACACCGGAATCGCCGTCGCCGCCGCGAGCGAACAGAGGGCGAACAGCCACACATTGCCCTGCCCCATCCCGAACAAGGCGCCCTGATTCAGGCTCAACTGAAAGCCGGCATGCCCCGGCCAAAGCCACCAAACATCGCCGGCCAGCAGCTCCGGCCGGCTGAACATCCAGTGCTTGGTCCACAAGTCGAGCGCAAGCCCCAGGCCCGCAAGCGACCAGAAAACAACATGCCGGCTGACGGGGAAGGTCATGACATCCCCCTCCCTCGAAGGTCGGAGAGGGGCCGCGGCGTCGAGGGGCTAGGGGAGGGACTCGTATCGCTCCCCATCATACGCACGACGCCAGATCAGAGCAGCGCCGAATGGGAGGTCGAGGCTCCCGCCGAGCCGTGAAGCCTGCGCAGCGCTCGCCTCGGCAGGCGCCTCGCCCTCCCATGGGATGCAAGCGTGAAATCAGCCGATCGGCCCGTGCTGGTCGCGCGATTCCGCGCACTTGATGCACATCGGCGTGTACGGAATCGCGTTGAGCCGCGTCTTGGAGATCACGCCGTCGCATTGCTCGCATTGGCCGTAACCGCCCTCTTCAATCCGCTGCAGGGCGGTCTCGATCATCCCCAGCCGGTCTTCTTCGTTCGCTAGCAGACTGAGCGTGAATTCTTGCTCGAAGTTGTCGCTGCCCAGTTCGGCCATGTGAATCGGCATGCTCGAGTTGGCGCCGTTCGTGTCGCCCTTCCGCAGCGCCGAGTGGGTCATCGAGGTCACATCGCCGCGAAGCCGTGCCCGCAAATCGAGGAGTCGATCGCGGTACACCTTCATTTCCGCTTTCTTCATGTTGTTCCTCCGCGTCGGCCCCGGCAAGCGACGCCGAGCTGGGCCAAGAATCGCCATTCTAAACCCATTGCGGATACCCGTCAAACCGCCGGGAAACTTGGTAGCCGGCCCGTTTGAACCCTGTCATCCCAAGGTCTGCCGAGGGGTCGGGCCGGATTCCTCGGCGGACCTCGGAATGACTAGTTGGCAAGGACCCATATCGGAAACTCGGATGCGGGCCCGTTTGAACATGTCACGTCGAGGTCCCCCGAGACGGCCGGCCGCACGTCTGGAAAACGGCGGATCCCACGCAGGCCCACGGGGCGTCTCCGCAATCGCCAAGGTCGTCTCACTCAGGGCTTTCCCGCCGCATCGTGGCCGAGGAGCGGAGCGTCGATTGCCCAAGGAAGAGCGGACTTCGCAACCAACTGACTTTCTTAAAGGGAACCGATATCGAAACCGTGACGGGCTCGCCGTGCGTAACCGACGCCGCGTTTTGCCGCACTTTCACCGTCGCCCCTCGGACTCCGACGTCAACGAGAAACTTTTCGGCGACCTGGCGCGCTTCCGATCTGGTAACGCCGGGCAAACTCGCGGCGCGAGCTCCCTCGCGGGCCGCCGTGGCGAGCGACTGTTGGACCATGATCATGCGGCCGCATTCAATCATGCCGAACAGAATCAAGATGAGTACCGGCGCCACCACCGCGAATTCGACAATGGCCGCGCCATCGCGCCGGCGACGGCGCAAACGGCGCTTCGGCTTGAACTGGCCGGACAATGGCAACATTGTTCGATCCCTTTGCGGCTGGGTGATTAGCGGCAGATCCAAACTCGTGAAAAGACATAATGACTGGAGACGCCGGCGTCCGGATCGGCGGGAATTGCGCCACCGGTGATGACCTTCGCCGGCTGCACGATGACGCGCTTGTCGCCTCCGGTCAGTTCGACCTCCACCAGGCGGATGCCCGCCCACTCCCGGATGGTGTACACTCCGGCGCCGCCCGACCCTTGGACGTCGGTAAACACGGGAATGATCCGGCCTTCGCCCAGAATGGAGGAAAGCTCGTCCTTGAATCCTGCGCTGATGCCAGGGTCGCCGCTGAGAGCCAACCCGCTGTCAGCGTCCAACTTGAGTTCCCCGCCATGAAACTCGAGATCCGACGCGCTGACGCCATGGGCGATCTGATCCGAAATGAAGCTCGTGCTGTTAGACTTCGTGCCGATATTCACCGTTCCGCGGTTGCCGGCCGAGCCGGTGGGTTGTGGATAGAGGTCAAACTCCGGAATGCCGTCGCTGCCGCGCACGAATTCCTCACGCGCCGGGTCCCAACGCCATTCATCCGGGCCATCCCCGGCGACCGCCGCCTGCCAGGTCTCCGTGTCCAAGGCGAACGGCAGGATGGGCAGATTCTCTCCGTCCGCAGGCGGCCTGAATCCGGCCACGTTGTGGATGAACATGGCCGTCGCCGACGCTGCGGTGTCCGCGGACTTCCTGCCCAAGACGCGGGCAAACGACATCGGAATTGTCCCATTGCTGTGCTCGTCTCGGCGTACGCGCACGCGAACGGCATTACATTGCTCGGGGTCGCTTACATTCAGCTCGTCGTAAGCTCCGCTTGAGTGTGCGGAAAAACCCAATTGAATATCTGCATCCTGGACGCCTAATGACTGTCCTAGCGCCGTGTGCGAGCGAGCGTATTCGGAAACGGCCGCGCGGACTTCCGGACCGCTCTCGGAAGGCGTCGCCGGGTAGCCAGGCGAATGCGATTCAAGCAGTTCCCAGGCGCCTGCCAGCGCAGCCGCGTCGGCCGCATGCTGAAGTTCGGCCTTCGCCACGCAGATGCGGCCCCAATCTACCGCGAGCGCCACGATACCCAACAGCGGAACCATGCAGACGGCCGTCAGCACCAGCGCGCTGCCGCGGCGATCGTGCTTGCCGTCAATGCGATTCAGATAGCCATGCCAAGCCATGGGACTGCCTCCGGGTGCGATTCGCCCCGCTTCGGCAGCCTGGCGATCTCCGCGATGGGAGACCCATGGCTTTGCGTCCCGGCCTCGCGACCGGTTTGCCATTATCGGAGAAGCTCTACTCAAGAAATGGACTACGTTTTCGCTTCGGTCAAATGGCCGCCAAAAGATAGTTGTGAGCGGTGGCGCCGACGCGTCGAAGGCAACAGATTCGGTTGCCTTATCACAACGTCCGGTGTTTTTTGGCCACCGCCACAGATCGCCTTTGGCGGCTATACGCTTCCGTTGCTGCTGAGTTGTCGTGCGGCTACACTGCTAGTAAGTCGTTGTCGTGATTGCGTTTGCTGTTAGGGAGCATGGGTCAGGTGGCTAGCTCGGTCGAAATCCAAACCGATCAGGCATTTCAGAAGTGCCTGTCGCCCTCGTGCGGCGCCACCTACGACGTGGGCGAGGTCCTCACCGCGTGCCCGCAGTGCGGTTCGCTGCTCGACGTGGCGTTCGACTGGGACCGCACGCCGGCGCCCGACTCGCTCCGCTGGTTCGAACAGAAGTGGGCCCGCCGCAACGACCCGCTCTGCCGCAGCGGCGTATGGCGGTTCCACGAGCTGCTGCCATTCGCCCCGCCAGAAAGAATCGTCACCATCGGCGAAGGCCAGACGCCGCTCCATCCCAGCGACGGCGTTGCCCGTTACGCCGGCATCAACGCCGGCCGACTCTTCCTGCAGTACGAGGGCATGAACCCCTCGGGCAGCTTCAAAGACAACGGCATGACGGCCGCGTTCACGCACGCCCACACCATCGGCGCCCGCCGCGCCGCCTGCGCCTCGACCGGCAACACCAGCGCATCGCTCGCCCTCTACTGCTGCGCCAGCAAGCTGATGCAGGCGGTGATCTTCATCGGCTCAGGCAAGATCTCCTACGGCAAGCTCTCGCAGGCCCTCGACTACGGCGCCCTCACGATCCAGATCGCCGGCGACTTCGACGACGCCATGCTCCGCGTCCAGCAGGTGAGCCAGCAGCTCGGCATCTACCTGGTCAACAGCGTGAACCCGTTCCGCCTCGAAGGCCAGAAGACGATCATGTACCGGGTGCTTGAGAGCCTTGGCTGGGAGGTTCCGGATTGGATCGTCGTCCCCGGCGGCAATCTCGGCAACAGCAGCGCTTTTGGCAAGGCGTTCCACGAACTCCATCAACTTGGCCTGATCGACCGCATCCCGCGCCTTGCGGTCATCAACGCGGCGGGCGCCGACACGCTCCACGAACTCTACAACGCTCGCAACCTCCGCTGGAACGGCGGCGATGTTGATAGCCGTATCGTCGCCAAGTACTACGCCGAGCTCGACGCCGCCGCATCGAAGGCCGATACGATCGCCAGCGCCATCGAGATCAATCGCCCGGTGAATCTCACCAAGTGCCTACGCGCCTTGGAGTGCTGCGACGGCGTCGTCCGCGAGGTGACCGAGCAGCAGATCATGGACGCCAAGGCCCAGGTCGGCGCCAACGGCTTCGGCTGCGAGCCGGCCAGCGCCGCCAGCGTCGCCGGCGCGAAGCTCTTGCGCGAGGAAGACGTCATCGCCCCCAGCGACCGCGTGGTGTGCATCCTCACGGGTCACCAACTGAAGGACCCGACCGCGACGGTCGCCTATCACACCACCGACCAGGACGAGTTCAACCGCGTCCTCGGCAAACGCGGCGTCAGCCGAGCGGCGTTCGCCAACCGCGCCGTGCGGGTGGAGAACGACCTCGACGAAATCGTGCAGGCGATTCAGTTGAATAGCTAGTACCTGAACTAAGACAGGTCCCGCGGAGAGCTTTGACGTGGCGCTTCCGACCGTCTATGTCGAGACGACGGTAATCAGCTACCTGACGTCGCGTCCAAGTCGCGATCCGATAGTTGCCGGACATCAACAATCCACACGCGATTTTTGGTTGGAAGCTCCGACAAGATTCAGTCTCCTTGTCTCCGAAATAGTCGTGCGAGAGTGCTCGGCGGGCGATCCTCTAGCTGCCGCCGAGCGATTGCGCCTCTTGCAGAACTTGACCAACTTGGACTCAACTGCGTCGGCGGCTGAGTTGACTATCGCTCTGTTGAATGGCGGGGCTATCCCTGCAACCGAGCCGCGCGATGCTGCACATATAGCCATTGCGACCGTCCACGGCGTACAATTCTTGACAACGTGGAATTTTCGCCATCTAGCCAACGTCCAGCGGTTGGGTGACATCGAACGGGTTTGTCGGGAGGCGGGTTTTGAACCTCCTATGATTTGCTCGCCCGATAGTCTATTGGGGAGATATGAAGATGTGGTCTGATCCCATTGTCGATGAAGTGCGTGCTGAGGCGAAGCGGTGGGCCGACCAGTTTGGCGGGGACGTGCATGCGATGTTTGCGGAGCTTCGCCGATTGGAGAAGGCT
>DASVCM010000731.1:0-5354 GCA_036381635.1 Lacipirellula sp. | reverse complement strand
TCAATTTATCCAAACAATCCAGCCGCCGCCTGCTTCGCGACTTCCGCGACTCGATCCGGAACCAGTCCCAAGATCACCACCGGCAGCGTGATCGCCAGCACATACGTCGTCGCCAAAAACCCTAGCTGCACCGGCCGGCTGGAGTCCGGCTGCGGATCCATGCACATCGTCTTGGCGACCCGCAGGTAATACACCAGCGAGATGGCTGTGTTTATCGCCGCCGCCACGAGCACGAAGATCAGCAGCGGTCCGCCCGCCTCGTACAGCGCCATGAACACCGACAGCTTCGGCCAGAACCCGGCCAGCGGCGGAATGCCCAAGAGGCTCACTAAAATAATCGTCAGCGCCACGGCCATCGCCGGGCTGCGGCCAATCAAGCCCGCATAGTCCTTGATCTCCTCGCTCTGCATCGCGTTTCGCAGGAACGCGACGATCGCGAAGGCGCCGAGGTTCATGAACAGATAGATCATCACGTACAGCAGCACCGCGGAGATCGCATCGGCGGCGGCTGCTTCGTTGCGACCGACCAGCGCCAGCGCCGCGGCCACCGGCATCATCATGTAACCGGCGTGGGCGATCGTCGAATAGGCCAGCATCCGCTTGATGTTCTTCTGGCCGTAGGCCGCGAGGTTGCCAAACGTGCAGCTCACCACGCCGGCGATCGCCACGACGGTGACAAAGAACGTCCGCACTGGCGACAGCGGCGTCGCGGGACCTACCGCAGCAAGCTTGGCGGCGTTCGACTGATTGGCTTCAGCCGCCTCGTTCTCGACGCCTGTAGCCTGGAGTGCGGCGAAGCTCAGCTTGGCTTCTTCGCGACTGTTCGTTTTCGCGTTCACCGCCGCCACCGTCCGCGGCGGTTCCCCAGGCTGCAACGCGTCCTGGGGCTCATACCCCAGCCCCAGTCCCACGCGAAGCAGTAGCGCCAGCGCCGCCGCCTTCGACGCCACCGACAGAAACCCGCCGATCTCCGCCGAAGCTCCTTCGAACACGTCCGGGCACCAGAAATGAAACGGCACCGCCGACAGCTTGAACGCCAGACCTACGCCGATCATCAGCCCGGCGAGCGCAAGCACCATCACCGACAGTTCCCGGTCGGCCATCTTGGTGGCGATGTCATACTCCATCAGCCGCTCGGCCAAGGTCGGCAGGTGGGCCGAGCCGAAAAGCCCCGCGATGAGGCTTACGCCGTACAGCATCACGCCCGCCGCCCCGGCGCCGTATACCGCGTACTTCAGCGCCGCCTCGCTGCTCCGCCGCCGGCCCTTCACGATGCCGGCCAGCACATAGGAGGGCACGCTCGCCATCTCGACGCCCAAGAACAGCGAGAGAAGATGGTTCGACGACGCCATGATGCACATGCCGACCGTAGCGCCGAACACCAGAGCGTAGTAATCCTGCCCGTCCGTCCGATCGGCGATTCCCGTCAGGCTCGACAGGATGACGAACAAAACTGCGAACGCCGTCAGAAACAGCCGCATGAACACCGTCACCGAGTCGTACACCAGCATCCCGGTGAACAGCTCCTGCCGCTCGATCGACGCCCAATCCATCAGCCCGCCTTCCGGCATGGCGGTAACGAGCGCGATGATCGAGCCGACTAGCGCAAATGCCGTCGGCGGAATCCGGTCGAGCAGCGGAAACACACGCGCAAGCAGCAGCACGACAATCGTGATGCAAAGCACCAGCTCCGGCCGAAACAGCGGCAAGCTCCGCTGGAGGGTGTCGGAGATCAGCGAATCTATGAGGGTTTGCAGGTTCACTGCTTAAAGCTCGGTTGACATTGTCATTCTGAGCGAAGCGAAGAATCTGACGCCCTACGAGGACTAGATACTTCGCTCCGCTCAGAATGACGGTACATGGGATCTACTATCGGGTCGCCGCCGCCACTTGCTCGTCATCCTCGGTGAGCGACTGCTCAAGCGCGGCCCGGTCGGCGTCGTACCGCTCGGTCCAGCCGGCCAACTGCTCAATCTGCCGATCGACCGACGGCTGCATGTAGTCGAGCACGACCTTCGGATACACGCCCAGGATGATCGCGAACGCCACCATCGGCACGGCAATGACGAGCTCGCGCATCGTGATCGGCGTAAGCGACTCCCCATGCGGCCCGCGATACTCGGCCCCTAGATATACCCGCTGAATCGCCCACAGGATGTAACCCGCCGTAAGGATGACCACCGCCGCCGAGATAACCGCCAGCAACTGGCTGAACTTCCATACTGACAGCACGACGAACACTTCGCCGATGAACCCGCACAGCCCGGGCAAGCCGAGGCCGGCGAAGAAGATCGCGATCGCCAAGCCCGCGTACACCGGCATTCGCGCGAAGATGCCGCCGAACTCGTTGAGGTTGCGATGGTGCACGCGGTCGTACAGCACGCCGACGCAGAAGAACATGCCGGCCGAGCTGATGCCGTGGGCGATCATCTGGTACATGGCCCCGTTGGCGCCCAGCAGCCAGTAGTCGGTGCTGTAGCTGAGCGACCCGGCGGGCCCCGTCCATTGGCCCAGGCTCCACACGCCCAGGCCCAGCACGACGTAACCCATGTGGCTCACCGAGCTGTAGGCGACCATCCGCTTGAAGTCACTCTGCGCCAGGGCCGCGAAGGCGCCCCACACCATGCTGATTACGCCGATCGAGCACACGACGTACGCCAGCTCGTAGCCCGCCGCCGGGCAGATCGGGTAGCAGATGCGGATGATGCCATAGCCGCCCATCTTCAAGAGGATGCCGGCCAGAATCATTGAGATCGGCGTCGGCGCCTCGACGTGCGCGTCGGGCAACCACGTGTGGAAGGGCACGCTGGGGACTTTGATGATGAACCCGATAAACAGCAGCACGAACGCCCACCACTGGATGCTCTTGCCCAGCCACACCTCGTCGCTGAACGGCGAGTTTTCGAGCTGCCCGATCTGCTGCAACGCAAGGATGTTGAACGTGTGCAATTGCCGGCGCTGTGCCGGATCGGTCTCGGCCTGGATTTCCTTGAACGACTGGGCCGTCGGGTCGTCGCTCTCCAGCCATGCCTGGAATACGGCTTCGGTCGTGAGTTTTGGGGCTCCGCGCCGCGGGCTTTCTACCTTGATCACCCCCGCCTCAGCCAACTGCTGCGGGCTGAGGAGCGTCAGGTCGCTGTTGAAGTACAGCATCAAAATCGCGATCAGCATCAACACGCTGCCGAACAACGTGTACAGGAAGAACTTGATCGCCGCGTATTCCTTCCGCGGACCGCCCCATACGCCGATGAGAAAGTACATCGGCAGCAGCATCACTTCCCAGAACACATAGAACAGGAAGAAGTCGAGCGCCATAAAGACGCCGATCATGCCGGTCTCAAGCAGCAGGAACAGGATGCAGTACGCCTTCACATGCCGCGTGATTGGCCAGCTCGCGAGCATCGCCAGCACCGACAGAAACGCCGTCAGCACGACCAGCGGAAAGCTGATGCCGTCCAGCCCCATCAGGTACTGAATGCCGAACGATGGAATCCACGGCGCCCGGAACAGATTCTGCATCTCGGCGGCGCCCTGTTCAAACCGCACGCCGCGCTCATTCAAGAACAACCCGACGGTGAGCATGAAGGTGAAGATGGTCACCCCCAGCGCCGTGAACTTGATCGCCTCTTCCCGCCCCCGGGGAAAGAACGCCAGCGCCAGCGCGCCCGCCGCCGGCAGGAACACCATCAAGCTCAGATAAACAATCGGCTCGCTCAAGTTCATAACAGTGCGAAGGCCTTTCGGAATTTCACAAACACGAACAGGAGGAAACAGAGGTAACAGAGAAGATCATATCGTCGAGTTTTGTCCTACTCTTACTCTTACTCTTACTCGCATTTCAACTCTTCCAATCCGAGTAAGAGTAGGAGTATGAGTAGGATTCGTTCTTGTCCGCTCTCTCTGTTTCCTCTGTTTCCTCCTGTTCAACTTGTCTTTACTCACGACAACAACACAAACGAAACCGCAAAGTACGCCAGGCACACGAACCACGTGCCCATCACGATAAACAGCACATACTGCCGCAGGTTGCCGGTCTGCAGCCGACGAAGCAGCAGGCCGAAGTCCCACGTCCAGTTGGCGAATGTGTTCACCGAGCCGTCGACCACGCCGCGATCGAACAGCACGTCGACCACCTTCGAAAATCCCCGGCCAATCGCCGCACTGGCGTGAATGACGCCGTCGATTACCACCCGGTCGAACCGCGCCACCTGCCGCGAAATCGCCATCGTCGGCCGGATGAACACGGCGTCGTACAACTCGTCGAAGTACCACTTCTGCCATAGCAGCGTGTACACCGGCCGGAAGGTCTGCTGAATCTCGCGGGCGTCGAGCGTCCGCCACAAGTAGATGATGGCCGCCAGCAGCACGCCGGCCGCCGCGGCGCCGAACGCCGACAGACCCGCGACCAGCACGATGTCCTCGTGATGGCTCAAGTGTTCCGCCGGAACGGTCAGCGACGAGAGTAACACGCCCGCGCCCCCTTCGGCCGTGCCGATGGGCTGCGCCTGGTTCAGCAGATTCCGCACGCTCAAATTGCCGATGGGCCAGGCCACCGCCACCGCCATCACGGCCAGCAGGATCAGCGGCCCGGTCATCACCCGAGGCGATTCATGGGCATGGTCATACCGGTGATGATCGCGGGGCGCGCCGGCGAACGTCATGAACCACAGCCGGAACATGTAGAACGCCGTGATCGCCGCGCCGATCGTCGGCAGAAAGAAAAACACCCAGTACCCGCCACCGTTTGTGCGGGCGTAGCTCAGCGACTGCTCGATGATCGCATCCTTCGAGTAGTAACCGCTCAGGCCGAACGCGGTGAGCGGAATGCCGGCGCCGATGATCGCCAGGCATCCGACGAGCATCGTGTACGCCGTGATCGGCATCTTCTTCCGCAGCCCGCCCATCTCGCGCATGTCGTTCGTATGGACCGCGTGAATCACCGAGCCGGAGCAGAGGAACAGCAGGCTTTTAAAGAATGCGTGCGTGATCAGGTGGAACAGGCCGGCCACCCAGCCGCCCAGGCCCAGGGCCAGCATCATGTACCCAAGCTGGCTGATCGTCGAATACGCGAGCACCCGCTTGATGTCGACCGCCGTGATCGCAATCGTCGCCGCCAGCGTCAGCGTGATCAGCCCAATCACCGCGATCACAAGCAGCGCCTCCGGCGTGAACGCCGGATAGAACCGTCCGACCAGATAAACGCCCGCCGCGACCATCGTCGCGGAGTGAACCAGCGCCGACACGGGCGTCGGCCCTTCCATCGCGTCCGGCAACCACACATGCAGCGGGAACTGGGCGCTCTTACCGACGCACCCGCAGAAAATGCCCACGCCCGCGATCAAGAGCAGCCACTG
>DASVCM010000730.1:0-3913 GCA_036381635.1 Lacipirellula sp. | reverse complement strand
ACTGCCACCAGGCGCTGGAGATCAACCCCTACCACTTCAAGGCGGCCGCCATTATGGGCCAGGCCTACGAGAAGCAGCACAACCTGGTGGCGGCGCTGGAGGCGTACCGCCGGGCGCTGCGACTCAATCCGAACATGGAGGAAGTGCGAGCCCGGGTGATTCAGTTGCAGCGGGCGCTGAAGAACCAGTAGGGACGAGAGTCTAGAGTCGAGAGTCTAGAGCCAGAAGGGATTTGGGGTGCTGCCGTCTCGACGTTCGACATCCCACCTGCATTTCTGGCTCTCGACTCTCCGCTCTCGACCCTCGACCGCGCTAGCGCCTCACCGTTCCGCCGGCGGCGGCGTCGATGCGGTTCATCGCCTGCCGGACGCCCGCGGCGTAGGTGTGCGGACTGGCAGCGAACTTCTGCTTGGTCTCCTCACTGGAGAACAGATAGAACGCGTCGCCATAGCGGTAGCCGAGGGCGCGGCTCCCTTCGACCGACTGTTGTTTGTCGAGCAACAGCACCGGATCGAGACCCGCGAAGACCGGGCTGTATGAATCGGGCGCCGCCAGGAACTGGTCGCGCTGCTCCGGGCCGGCGAACAGATACGTGCGGCCGCGGTGGACCGCGCCATACTGAAGGTCGCCTTCGGTCCAGCGGTTAAGCGTCTTCAGTGACACCGGGCAGTAGCCGTCGAATGCCAGTGGCGGCGCGCCTGCTGGAAGCTCAGGCTTCTTGGGCGCGATGGCGGCGGCGACCGTGGCATTGGCTGCTGCGGCCGCGGCAGGCTCAGCCGGAGGACGGTAGCTGCTGGGCATCGCGTTGCTGGGCATCATGGGTGATTGCGCTGCGACTGCCTGGTTCGCAGGAACTGCTGGTTGCAGCGACGCCGCGACTGGCGGCGGAGTTTGCTGTTCCAGAGCTTGCTGCGGTGGAACAGCGTAGACATTGTCCGCCTGGCCATACCGGTTCGGATTCGCGGCCGCCGTGGCATACGGATTGGCCTGAGACTGTGGCTGAATCGGCGCCGCTGGTTGAGCCGGTCGCTGCGGCTGCTGAACCGCGGGGTTGTAGACCACCCGCGGCGCAGGTTGCTGCGCTTGTTGAGCGGCGCCACTGGGCGGCGTCATCGGCAGGCTGGCGTAAGCAGAGTTCACTTCAACCGGCGCGGCCGCCGTTTGTGCTGGACTGCCCGCATGCATGGCCGCGGTCGTCTGCTGAAAGTGCTGCGCCAGGTTCTGCAATTGCTCGAGGTACGGGCCGGCCTGGTTAGGAATCGACGGCGCCGCCAGGATTTTGCCTTCCGGCGAGACGATGTACTCCGACGGCACGCGATCGACGCCAAACTGCTTGGCGATCGCCATGTTGTCGTCGGCGTCCAGCCGGACGGGCACGAAGTACTGCTCGATGCCCGGTCCGACCTGCGGCTGGCTGAAGACCTGCTGGTCGAGCCGCTTGCACGGCCCGCAGGTTTTGGTGGTGAAGTGAATCAGCAGCATGCGGCGGGTTTTCGCGGCCTCCATCTTCGCCTGATTGAGGTTGGTGCGCCAGTTGACGCTGCTCGCCGCCTGCCCAAACGCGACGGCCGGCAATGCGGCCAGAGCAAGCAACAGCGGTCCCGTGCGTTGAACGAAGAGTCGGCTAAGCATCGCGAATCCGTCCGCTTGAGAAGACGCAGAATTGATAAGCGGCGCTCGGCGGTAGTCGTCGCGCCGGCGCATGGAGCCATTCCACCCAGGGGAATCATCGGCCGCCAACGACCGGAAGCTTTGGGGAAACTTTGCCGCCTGAATGGGTAATAAGGGGGCTAGCAGATGCTTAACCCCCGCCTCATTGCTGGCTGCGGAAGCGTCCTGGAAAGTGAACCGACCAGGCGCCCTCTCCGTAACAGGCCTTAGAAAGCCTCGAAATCGCCTCGTTTTGGGGTTCGTGGCGGAGGATTGCCGGGCGGCTTAAACCAGCTTGACAAGCTTGCCGGCATGACTAATATTAGCGCGTAGTTCAGAACCCTGCTCACTTGTGCAGCAGGCTCTTGAAGCCAGCTTTGGCTCCCCCGAAAGAACGCCAGCTCGTTCGGCGTGAAAGGGGTTTTTGGGGACGGGTCGGAAGACTTGCGAAGGGCGCGGTTATTGCTCCTTCGCCAATCGGTCGACCTCGAGCGGCTCCGCTAGCGAGCGACTTCGCAAAAGTTCCACGCGAGGCGATCGGCCGCTGCTGCCAGACCTGGTAAGCGGATTCCACTGGCGCAGGTTCGCTGTCGAAGCGAGCGGCGCATTCGCACACACGCTCTTCGCCGCGGCAGAAGCACGCCGCGGCGGAACGGCAACGTTGTCTGTGGTTTTGCGGCGTCGCATGGACTCGCGCGGTTCCCGATCGAGGGTACGGCTGCACTCACGACTTGCTAACGACTTTGTTGGCCAGTCGCCGGCTTGCCCGACAGCGTTCCAACGGTGGCAGCGAGGCGGCAAGCCTGGTCGTAGTGACGGCAGAGGGTGCGATTAAGCAACATGCAAACGCACAGTTAGGGCGTCCGCGGACGCCTCTCATGCATCGGAGAGCTCGGAAGCAATAAACGTCGCGGCGGCGCTCACTCAGACATTTCGCCACACAAGGCGTTCACATCAGCGCCGACGTTCGACGGCATCTTCAGTTTCTGTTTTAGGATTCATTTGCGCATGGCCAAGAAGCAGCGCGCCGGCGGTCGATACCGCGGGCGGAACCAACAGCAAAATCGTGGCGGTGGCGGCGGCGGCCGAATGGGCGGAGGCGGCGGCGGTCGCGGCCCGCGCCGGCGCGGCCCCTATCAGGACCGCCGCGAATTCGAAGCCCCCGACAGCGGCGACTACCTGCCGCTCACGCCGGGCTCGGGCGTGCTCGAAATGCACCCCAACGGCTACGGCTTCCTCCGGGATCCGTCCACCAACTTCAACCGCGAGCGGACCGATCCCTTCGTGCCCGGCACGATGATCGAAAAGTTCGGCCTCCGCGAAGGCGTGCTGATCACCGGCATGGTGCAGCACCATCGCAAGCAGCAAGGCCCGCGGCTGCGCGAGATTCTCGACGTCGACGGCATGGCGCCCGAAGACTATCTGAACGTCAAGTCGTTCGACCAGCTCACGCCGATCAATCCGGAAGAGTGGCTGCAGCTTGAAACGGGCGCCCAGCCCCTGAGCACGCGCGTGATGGACCTGCTCACGCCGCTCGGCAAGGGCCAGCGGGCGCTGATCGTCGCTCCGCCGCGCACCGGCAAGACGATGCTGCTGCAGCACATCAGCCAGGCGATCACCGCGAACCATCCGCAGGTCGCGCTCATCGTGCTGCTCATCGACGAGCGTCCCGAGGAAGTCACCGACATGCGCCGCAACGTCAACGGCGAAGTGTTCGCCAGCAGCCTCGACAAGGACGTGGAAAGCCACGTGCGGTTGGCCCAGCTTACGATCGCTCGCGCTCAGCGGCTCTCCGAGATGGGCAAGGACGTGTTCCTGCTCATGGACTCGATCACGCGGCTGGCCCGCGCCTTCAACAAGTGGGTCGGCAACAGCGGCGCCACGATGAGCGGCGGCGTGAACATCAAGGCCATGGACATCCCCAAAAAGCTGTTCGCCACGGCCCGGGCGTTCGAAGAAGGCGGTTCGCTCACCATCGTCGGCACCGCGCTGATCGACACCGGCAGCCGCATGGACGAGCTGATCTTCCAGGAGTTCAAAGGGACCGGCAACATGGAGCTGGTGCTCGACCGCAAGCTCGCCGACCGCCGCATCTGGCCGGCGATCGACATCGAGCAGTCCGGCACGCGCCGCGAGGAAAAGCTGCTGCCCGGCGAAGTGCTGCACGCCACGACGATGTTGCGGCGCACCCTCTCGTCGATGCACCACATCGACGCGATGGAGCAGCTCACCAGCAAGCTCGGCAAGTTCAAGAGTAACGCCG
>DASVCM010000729.1:0-2752 GCA_036381635.1 Lacipirellula sp. | reverse complement strand
GACTGGTGCCAGACGATGAGCTGGCGGCGGCCGCCGAATTCATAGATCACCGGCGGGGCGTAGCCGACGGCCGGGTCGTTGAGGGCCCGCCAGCGCTCCTGGCCGGTGTGTTTGTCGAAGATGACGACAAGCGCGCCGTCGGCGCCGCCGGCGAGCACGATGAGCTGATCGCCGTCAATGAGCGGCGAGGCGGCCAGGCCCCAGGTGGGGAGTTCTGTTCCGTAGTCCTGGGTGAGATTCTTTTGCCAGACGATTTCGCCGTCGGCAGTGTTCAAGCAGAGGAGGTGGCCGACGGCGCCGAGCGTGTAGACGCGCGTTCCGTCGATGGTCGGCGTGGTGCGCGGGCCGAGGGGGTAGCTGATGGAATACGGCGCGTCGTACTGGCGCTTCCAGATTTCGGTTCCATCGTCGGCGTCGAAGCAGAGGACGCGTTCGAGGTTTTCCTCGGCCAGCCGATCGGTGACGAACACGCGGCCATCGGCGACGGCGGGGCCCGAGTAGCCGGCGCCGATCGAGGCCGACCACATGCGCGGGAGCTCGCCCTTGGGAAGTTCATCGGTGATGCCGTCCTCGCGCCATAGGAGATCGCGCTGCGGCCCGCCCCATTGGGGCCAGTCGTCGGCCGTGGCAAATCCGGACAAATTCAACCACGCAAGAAACGAAACGATCGCGACTCGTGAATGCGAGAGCAACATGCGGCCTCCAAACGGCTTCTGATTGCAGGCCCAAAGGGCCGATGGTCAATACCCAGGGGCGTCAGCCCCTGGTACTGGCAGCAATTCAAGTGGAGCCCCAACGGGGCGATGGTACGGGCGCCTACCATCGCCCCGTTGGGGCTCCGAATATTTTATGCACCATCACCAGGGGCTAACGCCCCTGGCTATTAACCGACGCCCCTTTGGAGCTGATCGCTGCTATTTATCTGCTTCAGCGCCGACCTTGGTTTCGCTCTTTGCTTGTTCCTTCGCCGCTTTGGGATCGACGAAGGTTCCGTGGAGTTTGAAGTCGTCCCAGTTGCCGTTGTCGTCGAACGTGCCGAGGCCGACGCGGCCCCAGGCGAACGTGTTGTCGTGGGCGGCCATAAACGGCTCGTCCATGTCGTCGAAGTAAACCTCGATCGTGCCGTCGCCGACGCGGCGGACGACTTTTACTTCATGCCAGCCGTTCGTCCAGGGCGTGCCCTTGGCCTGCTTCTGCGTGATCGCGATGCGCGGGGCGTCGTTGACGATGAAGATCTGACAGGCGTGCGGGTCGGCCTTCGCGCCGAAATGGACATAGTAGAAGTGGGCCGGGTCCTGGTAGCCCCAGAGGATGCACATGTCGCGGTGGGCGCCGGCGCCCGAGTTGGTGCTTTGCACCTTGGCAGTGAGTTCGAAGTCGCCGACAGTGATATCTTTTAATAGTGCAAAATTCGGCGGGCTGCGGTGCTTCGGCTGATAGGCGCTGGTGCCGAGGGCGCGAAAGACGTTGGTCCGCTTGCCCTCGGGGCCTTCCAGCTCGACGACTTTGAATGAGAGCTTCGACGGATCCGGATCCATTGTCTGCCAGCGATCCATGCCGTCTTCGAAATCGTCTTCGTAGAGGAGTGGCAGAATTTCGGCGGCGCGGGCAAGAGGAGCGAATGCAAGAAGCAGCGCCAACGTGAATGGCCGGTACATGGCTCGCTCGACAAGCGGGGTGAAAGAGGCGGGACGGCCTCATCACCATAGCGGGCTCACAGATAGAATGCGAGCGTTCCATGTTGGCGTAGATTCATGGCGCCCATAAAAAAAGCCGCGGGGCGAGCCCCGCGGCGAAATGATGTTCCGACTTGAGTGCCACTGCTGGACGAGCCAGCAGTAGCACGCGAGCAGCAAGGCTACGCCGGCTGCAGCTCGGCTTTGCGGTCGGCGATGATCTCGGTCTGGATGTTCGACGGCACCGGGCGGTAGCGGTGGAGCTCCATCGTGAAGGTCCCCTGCCCTTGCGTCATCGAACGCAGGTCGGTCGAGTAGCCGAACGTTTCGGCCAGCGGAATCTCGGCGATGATCTTGGCCGTCTTGCCGATCATCTCGGTGCTGGTCACGATGCCGCGGCGGCTCGAGATATTGCCGACGACGCTCCCTTGGAACGACTCGGGACATTCGATTTCCACGAGCATTACCGGCTCGAGCAGCACCGGCTTGGTGCGGCTGAACTCTTCACGCATCAGCTCCTGCGCGGTGAGCATGAACGCCATGTCCGAGCTGTCGACGTCGTGGTACGAACCGTCTTCGAGCAGGAATTTGAAGTTCACGACCGGGAAGCCGGCGACCGGGCCCTTGACGGTCATGTTCTTGATGCCCTTCTCGATCGCCGGGATGTAGTTCTTCGGGATGCGGCCCTGGACGACCTTATCGATGAACAGGAACTCGCCGGCTTCGGGATGTTCGACGCGGTCCTCTTCGGTGAGCGGGCCCATCACGCCCTTGATGTGACCGTACTGGCCGGAACCGCCGGTTTGCTTCTTGCGCTTGTGGTCGAAGGCAAAGTCCTGCTGCGGGGCCTCGCGGTAGCTGACCTTGGGGGCGCCGACTTCGACCTCGACGCGATACTCGCGGCGGATGCGCTCGACGTAGATCTCCAGGTGCAGCTCGCCCATGCCGGCGATGACCGTCTCGCTGGTCTCCTCGTCGGTGTAGACGTTGAACGTGGGGTCCTCCTTGCGGAACCGCTGCAGGGCTTTGCCCAGGCGGTCGGCGCCGTCGCGAGTGATCGGGTTGATCGACATCTT
>DASVCM010000728.1:0-3197 GCA_036381635.1 Lacipirellula sp. | reverse complement strand
GATGCGGCGCGGCTGGGGCCGGCGATCCGGCCGCTCGCGGAGTCTTGAAAGGGCAATATAGCCCGGCCATTCTGACCGGGCGCCGAGCCAGGATGGCTCGGCTATATACGTTACGGCGCCAGGGTTCGGCTGCGCCCCGGCATGTACTGGCAGAGCCAGATGCCGCCGAAGTAGAGGAGCACCAGCGGCACGCCCATCAGCAGCATACTGTAGGGGTCGGCCGAGGGGGTGAGCAGCATCGCGATGATCGCGATCACCACCACCGCGGCCCGCCACTTGCGCCAGTAGTCTTCCACGGTGAAGATGCCGACGCGCTGCAACAGCAGCATGATCAGCGGCAACTGGAAGCTCACGCCGAACGCCAGTGGCATCAGCAGCGCGAAGCTGATCCAGTCGCTCAGCCGCAAATCGGGCTGAATGCCCATCCGCTCGTAGTACCAGAACATGAAGTCCAGGAGCGGCTCGAAGGCGTAGAAGAACGCGACCAGCGCCCCGCCAACGAACAGGCCCAGGCTCATGGGCAAGTACGTATAGACGTACCGCTGCTCCTCGCGATAGAGTCCGGCCGCGATGAATTCCCAGATGAAGTAAAAGATGAACGGACTGGCGAAGACCAGCCCCGCGATGAGCGACGTGCGGATATAAACGGCGAACGGCTCCATCGTTTCGTGGCCGACGACGCGGAGGCGGGCGTCCTCTTCGATCGGCTGGAAGAGGCGGACTCGCAGCAACTCTTCGCGGCGGAGGCCGCGCTCGAGTGCTTCGCCTGACGGCGCGGCGAGGCCGTCGGCTTCGCTCGTAGCCGCTGAAGAGGCGGATGGCGTATCAGCGTTTTGCGCCGCCGGCGCCGGGTCCGGCAAATCCGGATAAACCTGCTTGAGCAACCGCGCCACATCTTCAGGCGCGATCATGAATTCCATGATCATCAGCCCTTCGCGGGCGAGCTCTTCGGCGGTGATGATCTGTTCGTCGGTGGCATCAACGTTTTGCGATTTCAGGGCTTCGACGTGGTCTCGCTGGCGCTCTTCGGCTTGGCGGAGGTAGAAGGTTTTCAAGGACTGGAGCACCGGCGTCTGGATGTAGGCGATAATGTCGTTGCCGAGATACAGCCCGAACAGGAAGCCGAAAAAGAGGGCCGCGATCGATTTGAAGAGCGCCTTGCGGAGTTCCTCGAGATGCTCGCCGAACGACATCTTCGACTTTTCGAGCCGCTGTTCGTCGTCGGGGTGAGGCATGCGAGGATTGCCGAGGTTAGGCGAGGATGACATCCCTCTCCCTTGCAGGGAGGGGTTAGGGGAGGGATTTTCGGGCGTCGTTCTTTCGGGGGCGCACTGCGGCGACCTGGTGAAGTTTTAATCCCTCCCCTGGCCCCTCCCTTCGAGGGAGGGGGAATAAAGACGCCGCTTGAGTTCTATGTTACAACCGGGTCTAAGCTGCGACAACGCAGGGACTTCCGCCGATAATTCACGCTCAATTTTAGAATACGCTTGGCCGCCGATGCCCGCCCGTTGCGACTACCTTTTGCGCTTTCAGCCGCTGTTCCGCAGGTACCTTTGGGGCGGGCGGCGGCTGGCGGCGATGCTTGGCAAGCCGCTGGGCGAAGGGGACGATTATGCCGAGAGCTGGGAGATCGTCGACCACGGCGCCGATCAGAGCGTGGTGCGCGCGGGACCGCTGGCGGGGCAGGCGCTGGGGGAACTCGTGCGGAATCATCGCCGCGAATTGCTCGGCGAGGTTCAGCGAGCCGGAAGCGTAAGCGCCCGGAGCAACGAGTCGTTCCCCCTCCTCTTCAAGTTCCTCGACTGCAACCGCACGCTCTCCGTACAGGTTCATCCCAATGACCAGCAGGCGGCGGAGCTTCACCCGCCGGACCTCGGGAAGACGGAAGCGTGGGTAGTGCTCCATGCGGAGCCGGGCAGCAAGATTTACTCCGGGCTGAAAGAAGGCGTAACGCGAGAAGCTTTGGCGGCGGCGATTGACGCCGGCCGCGTCGAAGAGTGTCTGCACTCGTTTGACGCGAAGGCGGGCGACTGCGTCTTCATTCCGGCGGGCACGGTGCATGCGCTCGGGGCGGGGTTGGTCATCGCGGAGATTCAGCAGGCGAGCGACACGACGTTTCGGCTGTTCGACTGGAACCGCGTCGATGCTACCGGCAAGCCGCGGCCGCTGCATGTTGACCAATCGTTGGCGGTCATCGATTACGCGACTGGTCCCGTGGCGCCGCAGATGCCACGGCGCATCGCGCCGGGGGTCGAGCGGCTGGTGGAATGCGACAAGTTTGTGCTCCAGCGCCGTGAGGCGGCGGCGCCGACGACAGTCGGCGGCGATGGACGGTTTCACTTGCTGGCCGTTATCGAGGGCCAAGTGCAAGCAACCAGTGATCCGCTTGGCTCGCCGCTAGCACGCGGTATGACGGCGCTAGTGCCCGCCGCCGCGGGCCCGATCGAGCTAAAGCCGCAGGGCCGCGCGGTGGTGCTTGATATCTTTTTGCCGGGATAGCGCAGCTTGGTTTTTATTTAGATTGCGGGTACGCGGGGCAAGCCCCGCGGCTAAATGGATTCCAAATTGGTCCGGCCTACGCGGCGGTCCGCCTTTCGGAGTTTTCGCGGGATTCGTACAATCCCGCGCCGATTGTTCTCGCCCCACGCATCCCATTGGACGCACGCGATGGTCTGCTCGCCGCTGGTTCGGCTGCCGCTGTTGGTTGTCGCGTGCGCGTCGCTCACGGCCTGCTCGTCGACGATTCGCTGGCCGCGGTTGCATAGCCCGGGCACCGTAGGCGCTCAGCAAGCCAACGCTGAGCAGATCGATCCGTATCCCCTGCCGGACATGGGGCCTGCGATTGTTGGCGGACGGCCGCGCGAGTTTGACAAGCCGCGCGACGAGGTGCGGCGCTCTCGTCAGTTCCTGGAATCGGTTGGAGCTCGGCCGGCTTCGATGGTTCCGGGCGCCGCGTACCCAGTCGCCGCGCCGGTTCCAATAGGGCCGCCGATACCGATGGGCGCCGTACCGCCGGCGACCACGCCGCAGGTCAGGTACTGACGTTCGGACGCGATGTACGGGAGAGTGGGAGGGCGAGGCTCCTGCCGAGCCGTGAATCACACGGAGCGCTCGGCTCGGCAGGAGCCTCGCCCTCCCGAAATGCGCTCGGCCCTGGGTTCGCCGCGTTCGGCGCCCTATAGTAGACCTCGCCATGC
>DASVCM010000727.1:0-7642 GCA_036381635.1 Lacipirellula sp. | reverse complement strand
GGGGCACAGGCGTCGGAGTCCGACTACTCAACGGGAACAACCAGTACACGGGAGTCTCTGATATACGCCAGGGCTACCTTGAGTTGGCCGACAATGGCCGACTTCGCCACACCTCGGCCATCGTGCTGCACGAGGCGGCGGGCAGTTGGGACGCCACATTAACGCTCGATAACGAGGGGGATGGCGGTTCCGCGGTTGACCGGATTGACGCCGCCGTGCCGGTCGAGTTTCGCGGCGGCCGGTTGAGTGCGTTCGGCGGAGGCGCGGAAGCGTTCGGAACGCTCAAGTTTACGGAAGGGCACTCGAGTTTTGACGCGCGCACAATGATCCTGTCCGCGGACCGGATCGAACGGCAGCCTGGCGCTACGCTGTCTGCTGAGCTCATGACGCCTATGGGGGTCGCAGAGGCGCCGAGCAATGTGGGCGGCCTTTTGCCTTGGATGATTGTCCAGACTGGATCGACGCACACGAACGCGCCTTACTTCCTGCGCTTCGGCGAATTCGTTAACGGTCAGATCCGTCCGCTAGACCGCGCCTCAATTACCACGAACTTGAACGCCGCGACCGCCAATAGCAATGTCGGCGTGCCCGCGGCCGGCCCGGCGACGCTCACTGCGGACCGCACCGTTAAATCCCTGACTATTGAGTTCGGCGGCCGCCTCGACCTGAGCGGACACACGCTTACCGTTGAATCGGGCGCTGTCGCCGCCGGCACATCCATCCGTAATGGAAATATTACGGCTGGCGCCGCTAGCGGCGGCGAGCTGATACTGCACGACGGCTCCACGTTCGACGCCAACATTATCGACGGTCCTGGCGGCCTGCTTAGCGTGACGCTCGCCAGCGGCATGACGCTTGGCGGCAGCAATACGTTCACCGGACGTTTATTTGCCAATCATGGCGAAGTTTACCTGCAAAACGAGAACGCGCTTCCAGATGGCGTCGATATCGACGTCGTGGGGGCAAGTTTGCGAATCAGCTATAACGCCACTGAGACAAAACATCTAGGCTCGGTCCGCATCGCAGGCGGCGGGGAGCTGACGCAGCAGTTCTCTGGCGACCGCGGCATCGGCGCGTTCTCGTTCGACGAAATGTTGCTGGAGTATGGCAACGTCGTCGTTGAGCGCCTGGTAGGCGACAGCCCCATACGAAAGACTACCATCGGATCCGTCAACATCGACGCAGGTATGCGCTTGGACGCTGCCTATACCGGCCAGATTGACGTCGATGACGGCCTGCTCACCGTGCGAGGTCTGCCGGGAGCGAAGTACGTGGTCAACGGCGGACGGCTGCATTTGCTTGAAGCCGCGAACCCCGTCCGGCTCAATGGCGGCGAGTTGGAAGTGTGGCGACATAGCGGGCCGATCGAAGTCGCCGCGGCCTCCACCATCGTGCAGTCGCCGACGTTCCACGAAAAGACGTCGGTGCTCTCGGGCCCGTTACGCGGTTCGGGCGCGTTGTCCTTCAAGACCGATCCGCGCGTGTTCGACGGCGATTTCAGCGAGCGCGCTTTGCTCGCGATCAATCATGACAACCCGGGCTTTCACGGCGACGTGCACATTTACAACGCGGCCGTGGCGGTGCGGCATAATCAGGGTCTCGGCACGGGCGACGTCACGGTCCACGCAGGCGGCAGCCTGCAGCTCTCCCCGAACTTCTCGCCTTCGGAAATCGACTTTGCCAACCGCGTGATCCTGGATGGCGGCCAGCTCATCGGCGCCGAGGGGCGGGCCCGCTTCACCGGTGAGCTGCGCGTACTCAGCCCTTCGCACATCGGCATGCTGAACGCCACGGGGCCAATTTATCTCTCCGACGGCGCGCCCCTGACGACGCTCAGCGATGAGCCGACGCGACTGCTCGGCCAGTTGCACGTCGGCGCCGACGCTCAGCTTCGCCTTGGTCGTCATCAGAGCTACGATCGCGGGCTGGTGGAAGTTGGCGGAACAGTCGTGGCGGATGAATCTTCTTCGCAGCTCAACATCATGCGCGGCGGGCTCGACGAGCTCGAGTTCACCGCGTCGCTCCACGTCGCCGCGGGCCGGTCGCTGGAGATTCAGCTCGACGGCCAGCCGATGCCGCTCGACCTCGGCGCGGGCCAAACGATCAGCGGCGGCGGCGCGGTAACCAATCCCGTCGACCTCGGCCCGGGCGCGATGATCAGCCCTGGCTCCTCCACGGGAGTGCTCACTCTCCGCGACGTCACGTTTTCCGGCGGCGCCGCGTATGAATGGGAATTCAACAATCTCGGCGGCGAGCCTGGCGGAGCGGTCGGCTGGGATTTGCTGAGCGTCGACGGGACGCTCGCGTTCGACGCCACGCCGGTTGATCCTTGGCAATTCACGATTCTCCCCCTGCCGCCCGCTGGAACGCCGGCGCGGCTTGGCAATGACGCGAGTTGGCTGATCGCGGAGGCCGATTCGATCGTTGGTTTCGACGCCGCGGCCGTAGAAGTCGTGCCGCCGACGCCGGGGACGGGTCCGGGCGGCCATTGGTGGATCACCCAATCGGACCAGCGGCTGATCCTGAATTACCACGTGCCGGAACCGGCAGGCATTTGCCTTGCGGCAGTTGCATCTCTGGCAGTGATCGTGCTTGGTCGTTCTCGCTTACGGCCGGCGAATTGATGCAGAACACCACCTCCTGGCCGGAGTGGGATCGCTGACAACGTTGCCATAGTGTCATTCCGAGGTCCGCCGAGGAATCTAGCCGGACCCCTCGGCGGACCTCGGGGTGACAGGGTTCAATGGCGGCGACGGGGTTCAAACGGCCCCACAGCTCCGGCCCGCGGCGGTTGCAACCCTATGCCCCGATGTGCGATGCTGGAGGTTTTTCACAACATCGCGGACCCTCAATGGACGAACATCCCTCCGCCTCCGCTTCCACCGACGGCCTGACCGTCGCCCCGGCGCTGGAAACGGTGGTTGAAGCCTCGAACGTACCGCCGCAGTATTCGATCATCGACCGCCGCGTGCTCGAGGTGTGCGCTATGGCGATCGTGTTGGGCGCCGCCGCCGCGTTCGTCGCTCAGGCGCTGTTGCTGCTGATCGCCCTCATTACTAACGCCGCGTTCTTTGGGCGGCTGTCGATCGAAGAGGCGGCGCCGGCCGCTGCGGTCGATCACCTGGGATGGTTTGTGGTGGCGATTCCCGTGATCGGCGCCGTCGTCGTCGGCTTGATGGCTCGATACGGATCCAAGGCGATCCGCGGGCACGGGATTCCTGAGGCCATGGAGCAGGTGCTCACCAATCAAAGCCGCATTCCCGCGCGCGTGACGCTGCTGAAGCCCATCTCCTCGGCCGTTTCCATTGGCACCGGCGGGCCGTTTGGCGCCGAGGGTCCGATCATCGCCACCGGCGGCGCGTTGGGCTCGGTCATCGGCCAGATTATTCGCACCACGTCGGCCGAGCGCAAAACGCTGCTGGCCGCCGGCGCCGCGGCGGGCATGGCGGCGACCTTTGGCTCGCCGATTTCGGCGGTGCTGCTGGCGGTGGAGCTGCTGCTGTTCGAATACCGGCCGCGATCAATCATTCCCGTCGCCTTGGCCTCCGCAGCGGCCGCCGGAATTCGCATTGGCTTCGAGGGGATGGAACCGGTGTTCGAGATGCCGGGCCTTGAGCAGCCGACGATTATGGCGTTGGCAACGTACGTGTTGTTCGGCGGGCTGATGGGCTTCGTCGCGGTGCTCGTCACTCGCATCGTGTATGCGATCGAAGACGGATTCGAGCGGCTACCGGTCCACTGGATGTGGTGGCCGGCGATCGGCGCCGTGGCGGTGGGCGTCATCGGTTACTTTGCCCCGCATACGCTGGGCGTCGGCTACTACAACATCAGCCATTTGCTCTCGCACGAGCTGACGCTGTCGGCCACCGCGTTTTTGTGCGGCATGAAGTTCCTGTCATGGTCGATCGCCCTGGGCAGCGGCACCTCCGGCGGCACGCTCGCGCCGCTGCTCACGATCGGCGGCGGGCTGGGCTCGATGTTCGGCGCCGCGGCCGTAACGCTGGCGCCGGCGCTAGGGGTCGATCCGCGCGTCGCGGCGCTGGTCGGCATGGCGTCGATCTTCTCGGGCGCGTCGCGGGCCATGCTCGCCTCGGCGGTGTTTGCGTTTGAGACCACGCTGCAGCCGATCGGGCTATTGCCGCTCTTGGGGTCGTGTTCAATGGCGTATCTCGTGTCGAGCCTGCTCGCGCGAAATTCGATCATGACTGAGAAGATCGCCCGCCGCGGCATTCGCACGCCGGGCGAGTACGTGGCTGATCCGCTGGAGCAGATTATCGTCCGCGACATCGCCGCGAAGAACGTGATCAGCCTGAGCACAAGCCAAACCGTGCGCGAAGTGCGCGAGTGGTTTCGCACGGCGGCCAGCGGCACGACGCATCAAGGCTATCCAATTCTGGATGAGGCCGGCGTCCTGGTGGGCGTGCTGACGCGCCGCGATTTGCTTGACGAATCGCTGGTCGAAAATGCCCGCCTGGTCGACGTCATTCGTCTGCCGCCGAAGTATGTTTACGACGACTGCACCGTGCGGCAGGCGGCCGACCACATGGTGAACCACGATCTGGGGCGGCTGCCCGTCATGTCGAAAGCACGGCCTCACCGGCTGGTCGGCATCATCACGCGGAGCGACGTGCTGTCGGGCTACCGCCGCCGAATCCGTGAAACGGCCATGCAGGAGCCGACGATCCAGCTCTTCAAGCCGCCGAAGCGGCGGCTGCAGAAGCGGTGATCAGTGTAGTCGTCTCGCTCCGCGAGACGAATCCTCTCGCGGAGCGAGAGGACTACACTGTTGCGAAGCCGACGGTCGCCAATGATACTGCATCGATACTTTACCTTGGCGTCCACTTTGCGATCTCGCCATGGCCATTCTTCGCCACGTTCTCGTCCCGGTTGAAGCCGCCGTGTATGGCGTCTCGTACGCCTTCCTGCAGAACATCATTCGCAGCCCCGAGCCGCTCGACCCTGAGTGGACTTGGCGCGCCGTGACGCGCGACATGCCGCGCGGCACCGACTGGATTCGCTCGAGCTGGCCGCTGAAGCCGGTCCGGCCGCTGGTGCTGCGGGCCAAGATGAAACAGGACCACGTGCTGGGGATCTCGGCCCACTACGACGTGTCGAATGACTTCTACAAGTTGTTTCTCGACAAGAAGTACATGTTCTACTCGTGCGCCGACTTTCATTCGGCCGAGGACACGCTCGAGCAGGCGCAGCAGAACAAGGCCGACTTCATTCTCAAGCTGATCGATCCCAAGCCGGGCGAGAAGATTCTGGAACTGGGCTGCGGCTGGGGGCCGATGCTCCGGCGAATCCACGAGCACACGGGCGATAAGGAAAACCTGTACGGCCTAACGCTCTCGCGCGAGCAGAAGGCGTACAACGACCAGCACAACCATTTCAACGTCGAGTTCGACGACTTTATCACCCGCGAGTACGAGCCGGAGTCGTTCGACAAGATCTACTCGATCGGCGCCTGGGAGCACGTTCGGCAGAACGAGATCCCGGGGCTGCTCAAAAAGCTGCACCGCGCCCTGCGGCCCGGCGGGCGGCTGGTGAAGCACTTCTTCCTGCGGGCGAACGACAATCTGGTGGCTACGGTGGCGTGCTCGCAGATTTACTTCCCCGGATCTTTGGGCGGCTCGTACCGATTCCACTCGAAGGCGTGGGAAGACGCCGGCTTTCGCATCGCCCACTGCTCGGTTCACGACTACCGGCAGACGCTACGGGCGTGGTTCGACCGGCTGGTCGCGCACAAGGAGGAGGCGCTCAAACTGGTGAGCGTGCAAACCTACAACCGGTACCTGACGTTTTTCCCGGCGTCGTGGCGGTACTTCAACGACCGCTACGGCGTGGTGACGCGATGGATTCTCGAGAAGCGGGCGTGAGCGGCGCGTCATTCCGCTTGGGCGGAAAAGACAACGTCGGGCTTCCCGGTTAGATGGAGATCGCCATTGAGATTCTCTGGCGTTTCGACGCCGCCGTCATCCTTCCCATTGATGCCGACGCTATACACGCGGACGCCCTCCGAATCGTTAGCGAATCGAAGCGAGGAGCCGGTACATGGATCGAGCGGCAGTGCCGGCAGCCATCCAGGAACTAGGTCCGCTAAATCCTCCGGCCAACGACCTTCAGCTCGGCGAAACCGTAGTACCGCGATGCCTGCCGCCGCGGCTCGCGCGCGGGCCGCGGCGATGGCAGTAAGCTCCACCTGTTTCCGAGCATCGCCGGCAATTCCGCTGGGAACTTCCCAGCGCCCGCCTAGCGGCGCCTGGACATCGGAGGGCTGATCGGTCTGCGAAGAAAACTTTGCCGTCAGTTCCAATGGCGCCGGCCAATCGTGGCTCGCCGCCTCGATGAACTCGCGCAGGAGAGTCATTTGCTGGAGCGGATCGTCGCGAATCCACGCCTGATAGACGATGCCCGGCATTTGGGGCGCCCCGGCGGTGCTCGGATCGGCAAATGCGGTCAGTCCAGCGGCGCGCTCGCCCATGAGTGCACGCTCGAGTCCTCGCTTGTACTTCAAATCCAGGAGCATGTTATGAAGCGCAAGCAATTGCTCGTCGGTCCAAGCCGCATGAGGCAATAAATGCTGCAGGGCTTCGAGTCCGCTTCGATGAATCGCCAGTCGTATCAACTGGGAAACCAGGAAAGGCTCACGCCGCAACGCTTCACCTGTCTTGAATACGCCCCAAATACTGTCGTACGCGCCCTCCGTATCGTTCATTCGTTGCTGGACATAAGCCCGCATGATCAGCAGTCGCTGGATCATTCTCAGTTGCTGGGCGTGGTCAAGCAGCGTCATGTAGCCTGAACTGAAATCGTCGAGGAACGCGCATTTGCCCGGCGTATTAACCGCAGCATCAATGTCTTGGTAAAGCAAGGCATGGCGATCGACGAGGGCCTTGGCCTCATCGTAGTCGTGCCACGCTTCGCCCGGCGGTTCCAACATTCCACTCTTGTCGAGCAGGCGGACGTTGCGGGGAAACGGCCTCAAGGCGCCGCTGGCGAGTCGTTGGATTGGCTTTTGCCACGCAGCCGTGGCATCAGCGTGACCGTCTGGAACTTTCGTAAACACGGCCAGGTCGTGCGGGGTAATTGGCTCGCCGGCTGCCGCAATCCGCTGAAGTTCCTGGTTGGCGGCCCATCGCCGCCACGCGTAACCGCCGACGACTCCCGACGCAGCCAGACCACAAATCATGGCCGCGATTACTAGCTTGCGCCTGCCGCCGTTGTTGAGAGAGTCGCTCATAACCTTATCGTATTATGCCGAAAACCTCGCATTAGATAACTGATTCACTCGCATCGGGCCATTCGCCGTGCGGCTCCAGCAATCGGGCTCGCGTGAAATCTTGATCCGCCTGACGGTTGCGACCGAGTGCGCGATTCGCCCGGCCGCGTTCGTAAAAGGCGTCGGCCGAGTAGGGCTCATGGAGCAGCGCCTCTTTGGCGTCGGCCAGCGCCTTGCGCGGGCGCCCGGCGGCGAGCCAGGCGCGGGCGCGTGACAGGCGGGCCTCGGCGTCGCGCGGGGCCTCGGCGATGGCGATGTTTAAGTCGAGCAGAGCTTCGTCGTGCTGGCCGTCGGCGAGGAAGATCTCGCCGCGGACGCAGAGGGCGTCGACGTCGCGCGGGTCGATCGCCAGGGCGGCGT
>DASVCM010000726.1:0-2270 GCA_036381635.1 Lacipirellula sp. | reverse complement strand
CTTTCCCGTTACCGCCGAACAATTGAAGACCCAGTACACCGACAAGTACGTGAAGGTAGACGCCTCGCGGCCCGAGCTGGCCCGGTTCCGCGATGTCGTGGGGCAGGTGAAGACGGTCAATATGAACGGCCGGGCGCTGGTCGAGTTCCTCGACTATCACCTGAACATCGGCTGGTTCGACATCGACGTTAGCTGCCTGACGGTGGTCGACAAACCGTCCGAAGATCTCACGGCGAAGCCCGAGCCGAAGCGGGCGCACGACAAGCCCGCCGGCAAGGCGGCGCCGACGACCGGCGACAAGCAAGTCGCCGACGCCAAGGCGCCCGCAGGGGGCGGCGGCGAGAAGAAGCTCTCGCCGCTGGAGCTCGCGCGAATGCAGGGCGCTGGCGGGAAAGCCGCAGCGCCTGCCAAGTCTGCTGGCAATGCGGACGCGCCGGCGAAGAAATCGACGGCTGACATCCTGGCCGCGGCCCGCGGCGGGGCGGCTAAGCCAGCCAGCGGCGGCGAGACGCCGGCGGCTCCGGCCGCTAAGCCGGCGAGCGGCGGGAAAATGTCGACGACTGATATCCTGGCGGCCGCTCGCGGCAAAGCAAGCGCGCCGACCGCGGTGGCGCCTGCTACTCCCGCCACGGCTGCGCCACCGCAGGCCGAAGCGCCCGCTCCTCCACCGCCGGCGCCTGCGGCTGAGCCGGCTGCACCCGCGAGCGCGGGCGGCGTCGTGAAGGTCGACAGGTCGAGCATGACCGTCGAGCAGATGATCGACTACTGCCGCGCCAAGGACGCGCAGTAGATCGGCGTCGGCGATCGCGTTTTGGTTTTGGGATTTTTGGGACGCCCTCGCGCCGCGCCACGGGGGGTGAGCGGGCACAATCTCTTTTTCTGGCGGGTTGCGTCGCAGCCGGTCGCGGTAACTAGCCGCGGTGCTTTGCATTGCGACGAACGTGTGGCTCCAAGAGATTTGGGCTGGCCGCGCTGCGACCAGGTCCAAAACTCGACGGCCTACTCGCCGGAAGCACTTCTCGTTGTTCGTGTTGCGTTGCCGCTGATGGCCAGGGTTTTGGGATCGTTGGTCATGGGGGTAAGGCCCAAAACTTCGTGGCGGGGCGAGGTTCGAACGGCGTCGATCGTCGAATTGTGCGCGTCTGTACGGCATAACGTATCAATGAGCCTGTGCAAGATGGCTGACGATCGAGGTTAGTGAATCGCGCGGCCACTTTCTACAAGAACTTTGGCAATTCTTGAGCGCGGCGGAAGGCCATGGGATGCGGGCGTTTTTCGGTCGGTTTTGGCAGCGAGCGTGTAGATTGAAGCGGGACGCGAATATCGCGTTTGCCTCGCGCGTGCTGCCCGGGGCGATGCGGAATGGATTCGGCGGGCTAAATCTAGCGAGGGTTCTCCGGCGGCTCGTTGAGCCGCGGCTACGGGAAGCGTTTCGATGAAGTTTAGTTTGGTTACGATTGCGTATGTGTTTGCGCTGCTGGCGGCGGGGATGGCGCTGCTTGGGCCGCTGGGGATTCTCGCCAGCGCCCTGGTGCTGCTGTTTTGGGTGTTGGTCGCTGCGAAGCCGCGGCAAGCGGCATTCTTGCGGTTGGGCATTGCGTTGTTCGTCGTGGCGGCCCTACTGCTACTGGCGCCGGCGGTTGCAACGGCTCGAAATTCAGCTCTACGAAACAAGTGCATCCTTAACATCAAGCAAATCATGCTCGCGCTGGAGAGTTATCGAAGCGACAATGGAGCCTACCCGCCGGCATACATTGCCGACGCTGAAGGCAGACCGATGCACAGTTGGCGAGTCCTGATCCTGCCGTACATCGACGAGCGCGAGCTTTACGAGGCGTACAACTTCGATGAGCCGTGGGATGGGCCGAACAATCGGAAGTTGTGGGGTCGGATGCCGAATATCTATGAATGCCCGGAAGTGAAAGCGTGTCGCCAGGCGGGTTGTCCGCCGTGCGCCGATCGACCCGCCGACGTGGCGAGCTACGTTGCGGTTGTCGGCGAAGGGACGGCGTGGCCGGGTGGCCGCGGGCGAAAGACGGCGGAGCTTGTCGATCCTTCCGCGGAGACGTTGGTTGTGCTCGAGTATTGCGGCGGCACGCAGCCCTGGACCGCGCCCGTCGATCTCAGCTTGCGCGAGGCGCTCGCGCTGTTTGAATCTGGGCCAGTTGTAGGGCACCTGCACACGGACCAAACATTTTTCACCGTGTCGTGCAAGAGCATGTTTTACCTGGCAGGGTTTGGCGATGGACATGTCCAGGTAGTGTCGCCAT
>DASVCM010000725.1:0-6388 GCA_036381635.1 Lacipirellula sp. | reverse complement strand
GCAGGAAGTTGGGCGTGGCGGACGCAGAATTCGGCCGCCGCCCGGGCAGGCGTCGGCTGGTGGCCTGAACCATCCTCGGACCATTGCACGGGGCCGCCGGCGATATCGAGCGCCGCGAGCGACTGGTCGCCGATCACTTGCAGCAGCCGACGGTAGGGCCAGTCTTCAGCGTGGAGCCGGATGACGCCGAGCAGGCTGCGGACCAGCGGCGAGGCGGCGAGCCGGCGCGGCGCGTCGAAATGGGCCGGGACGCCGAAGTCGTCGAGCACGCCGCGCAGGCGGTCAGCAACGTCGTGGAGCGAGCGAAAAGTGACGACGATTTCGCTCGGCGGGACGCCGTCGAGTAACAGGCGCTTCACCCGCCGGGCGATCTGCTCCAGCTCCGCCTGCACGCCGCTGGCGGCGATGAGCTGCGCGCGGTCGAGGGACTTCTCCGCCGCCGGCGATAAGGGCTCAATATCGGCGTAACTGCGGAACAGGTTTCGTTCGAGGTGAGCAAGCGCCTGCGGCAGGCTGTAGGCTGTAGCCTGTAGGCTGTAGGGAGAGGTAGTGCCCAGCTTTGCGAGTGCGTCGCGGGTGGCTTGCGTCTTCGCGAAGAGATCCGCGCGGCGATGTTCGCGCTGGCCGTCGCCCAGCAGCGTCACGAGCAATCGCCGCGCGCGTTGTGAAAGGACTTGGAGGATTTCGAGCTGCGCTGTCGTGAAGTCGGTAAAGCCGTCAACGACGATCAGCTCGATTCCCGTGCCGACATCGGACGCCTGTTGGATGCCGTCGCGGGCCGCGCGAAATAGGCCTTCGGCGTCGAGGAGATTGGCGTCCGTAAGCAGCTTCTCATATCGGGCGTACAGGTCGGCAATTTCTCGCTGCCGCGGCAGAGCGCCGCGGCCGGCTTTTTGATACGCTTCTGCCGAAATGTCCCGTCGCTTCAGGTCGGCAATGGCCTCGTCGACCAGATTTACCAAGCCTGAGGAATCGATGACGCGGCCGAAATACGTCAGCTTTCCGTCGCGGGCGGCCTCGGCGATGACTCGGCGGAGCAGCCGCCGCCGCTGGAGGCTGGAAACGACTTGGACCCGCAGGCCGGCGTCCCATACCACCTCGGAGGCGAAGGCGGCGAAGGTGCGGACGCCCGGCTCCAAGAGGGCGCCGGACGCGGCCTCGGCGAGGGCGTCGCGAACGGCCATGGCCGCCGCGTGCGTCGGCGTGAGCCACAGGACCCGCCGGCGCTGTAAGACTGGCCCCGCGGCCAGAATACGTCGATACTCCTGGAGGGCGGCCGCCGTTTTGCCGCTGCCGGCGGGGGCGATGAGGAGTTCGATCTTAGCGGCGTCGGGCATGGTACGATTGTACAGTAGTAGCGGGCAGTAGGCAGTAGGCAGTGGGCAGTAATGGCGAGGACTGGCGTACTGCACTCCGCCCACTGCCTATTGCCGACTCGTTGACAGCATGCCGGCATGCGCCCTAAACTGTTACGGTACAGGAAGGTCTAGCGGAACAGGTGGCGCGGCGCTCGAGGTTCTCTTCTGCCGGGCGCGTGAACGCAAGTGCTTTAAGACGCTTTTTTATCCGGCGAGAATTCGTTATCCCCTCGCCGGGCTGTTTTTCTTTTTTTCATTTCCATTTTCTCTTGAGGAGGTACTGCAATGGAAAGAAAGAAACGTGCGCGAGGGTTTACCCTCGTCGAGCTGCTGGTGGTCATTGCGATCATCGGCGTGCTGGTGGCGCTGTTGCTGCCGGCGGTCCAGGCGGCTCGCGAAGCGGCCCGCCGGAATTCGTGCTTGAATAACATCAAGCAGATCTGCCTGGGGTTGTTGAGCCACGAGGATTCGCGCAAGGCGTTCCCGGTGGCGTCGACCGCGCCGTTCTACAGCGGCCCCAATCAGCCGCCCAAGGCGATCAATGCCGTGAATAATCTCGTCAATGCCAACACCGACGGCGACGGCTGGAGCTGGTGCGTGCAGATCCTGCCCTACATGGAGCAGGCGGCGCTGTACAACCGCTTCCGCGACACGCCGATCGCCACGGGTCAGCCGGCGAACAAGTTCCTGGCCGGGCCGATTAATCCGCTGATCAATTTCAGCCTTAACCCCAACGCCCAGCCGAAGGACAACGCGATTGCCCAGCAGGTTGACACGTTCAAGTGCCCGAGCTTCCCGGGCGCCGATGAGTCGAAGTTCAATTACTCGGGCAACCACAAGGCGGCGGTTGGCAACTATGTGGCGGTTGTTTCGACGCATCTGAATGAAGACGGTGGCGGGTCCACGGGTTCCAATGCCGGCCAAGATAACGGCGGGGCCAGCGTCAACGGGTCGGTTTACGACAGCATTGCCAGCGCGGGCAGGAACAAGCAGCTCGGCGGCAACGGGGCGATTCCGTTCTGGAGCCGCACGTCGGCGACGCCAGCCCCGGGGACGCCCCGCGACTACACCAAGGTGAAGGGCGCCACCCACGCCGCCCTGTCGCGCGACGGAACGTCGAACACGATCATGTTCGCCGAATCGAGGGAAGAGGACTTCACCAGTTGGGTCAGCGGGTTCTCCTCGTATGTCGTGGCCGCGGTTCCACAAGGTCCGAAGGACCAAGGCATCCGAAAGCTGAACTCGCAAGGCGCAACGACCGTAATTGCGGGTCAGCCGCTCACGCTGCAGTGGGGTAACGGTGAAAAAGGCCAGACGGCGCTGAACATCGGTTCGAACGTCCGCCGGGCTGGCGGAACGAGCCAGAATGGCAGCTCGTTCGACGCCAAGGGCGGTACCGAAGTGCTCACCGGTGGCAGCAAGAAGGCGTATTACTACCAGACGCCTTGGACGCACCAGACCGGCCGGTCGCGGATCTTCGGCCCCAGCAGCGCCCACTCCGGCGACATCGTGTTGCACGGCTACGGCGACGGCCACGGCAAGCCGGTGAACGTGTCGGTCGACCGCAACGCGTACCTCTGGCAGGTGACCCGCCAGGGTAACGAGATCCTGAACATCGGCGACTGAACGGTCGCTCGGCGTTCATAAAGACGTTAGCAACACCCGCCGCGAAGAGGGCAACCTCTTCGCGGCGGGGTTTTTTATTGAGTGGCCAGTGGCCAGGGGTCAGTGAACGATGTTCGCTCCTCACTGTCCCCTGGCCCCTGTCCCCTGACGACCGCACAGCCATGCTTCCCCTCGAAATCACGCCGCAAGACGTTCACGCCCTGCGGGCGGCGGGCGACGACTTTCTGCTGCTTGACTGCCGCGAGCCTGAGGAGCACGCCGTGGCGGCGATTGCCGGGGCGCGGCTTGTGCCGATGGGCGAGTTGCCCCAGCGCGTCGGCGAGCTGCGGGATTACCGCGATCGACCCGTAGTGGTGTACTGCCATCTGGGCGGCCGCAGCCTGCGGGCGGCCCACTGGCTGCGGCAACAGGGGTTCGAGCAGGCCCAGTCCATGGCCGGCGGCATCGACGAGTGGGCCGTGGAAATCGAACCGGGCATGCCGCGGTATTAGTAGGCAGTAGGCAGTGGGCAGTGGGCAGTGGGCGGGATGCGGTTGCTACCGACGCAACGCGCTCCGCTCCGGCGGACCTTTGCGTCGCGGCTAACTCGATGGAACGTCGCCTGAGGGAGTGCGGCCCCCTTCGCCTGGGCGCGGGTGGTTGGTAGAATTCTCCCTTCCCTCAGCCGGAGTGGCGGAATTGGCAGACGCGCATGGTTCAGGTCCATGTGCCCGCAAGGGCGTGGAGGTTCAAATCCTCTCTCCGGTATTAGTAGGCAGTTGGGAGTAGGCAGTTAAGAATTGCCGGCTAACTCCTAAGCCACTTCATTCGCCGAGTGAGTTAGCCAGGCCGCGGATCAGGCGGCCCACTTCTGCAGACAGGTCGAGGACTGGTTCGGCCTTTTTCTGACGAGCGAAACCCAGGCGAACGGCAAGTAGTATCTGCGTTTCGACTTCGCGGGTCGAACCATGGGCCATCGATAGAAAACGCTTAAAGTCGGGAACGGTGAAACGTCCCTGACCTTCGGCAATTGTGTAAGCAATTGAAGCTGCGGCGCGCCTAACTTGTGACGTGAGGCCGAACCGTTCATCGGCCGGAAAGGGCGCGGTTAGTTCATAGACGGCCACGGCAAGATCCATCGCCTTCTGCCATGCGATCAGATCTTGGTAGTTTCGAGAACCCATAGCTGTCCTTCCCCGCCTTCAACTGCCTACTGCCTACTTAAAACTGCCTACTCGGCTCGTGGAGCAGCGGGAAGAATTGGCCCGCCATCTTATCGCCGCGGGGGATGGCGTTGACGCCGTCCAGGAGGGGTTCGTCGCTGTCGGAGACCGTGCCGTCGCGGAACATGTTGATCACCACTGCCCGGCGGGGGCGGGGGCTGCGATTTTCGTAGCTGCCGTGAAGCATCAGGGGGTGGTGGAATACCGCTTCGCCAGCTTTGAGTTCGCAGGCCACGGGCTTGAACTGGGCCCGCTGCTCGGGGGTGAGAACCTCCAGGATCGCCTCCATGCCTTTGGCCAGGTGGGTTGTCGGCAGGAGGTTCCAGCGGTGGGAGCCGGGGATGTAGTGGACGCAGCCGTTCTCGGTCGTCGCGTCGTCGAGGCCGATCCAGCAGGTGAGATGGGCCATCGGCTGCGTGCGAGTCCAGTAGGAGTAGTCCTGGTGCCAGGCGACCACGCCGCCGTCGTGGGCCGGCTTCGAGAAGAGCTGGTCGTGCCAGAACCGCACGGCGCCATCTAAGAGCTGTGCTGAAGGGGCGAGCAGCGCCGGATGCCAGAGGATGTCGTGCAGCCCGGGCTTGATCCGCCAGGCGCCGAGGGCGTGGAAGAGCACGGCGCTGGGGTCGCCGGATTCGTTGCTGTGGTATTCGTACCAGAGTTCGGCGCCGTCGTGGCCGGCCTGCATGAGGTCGGTGAGTTCCGTGCGGAGTTGCTCGATTTGACGCTGGTCCAGAATGCGGATCCCGGGCAGGAAGCCGTCGCGATGGAACCGGGCGACTTGCTCGTCGGTTAGGCGGTAGCGGTCCCATTCTTCCGTCGAGTCGGCTCGCGGGAATAGGTCGGTAATGGGTTCATGCCGCTGGGAGAGATCGGTCGCCATTGGTCTCACCTCGACAGGGTTGGTAAGTCGCCGCGAGTTAATCGCTCGCCGGAGAAGTGGGGTGACGCGTCATTGCGCTGCTCCGGCGGGCTGTTAGCCCGCGGCTACTGTCATAGAAACCGCTGGTCAGCGGACGTCACTTTGGTCCATGTGGTCATCGATCCACTTTTCCAGTTCGTCCCAGTCGACCGGCGGGAGTTTGGATAAGTCGGGCCGGAGGCGCTTCGCGTCGCGAACGTAGATGTGCTCGATTTCGTTCTGCGGCTTGGATGTGTTCCAGTGGATCATCACGCGGATGCACATCGGCAGCGACCCCGGCACGGCCATTTCGTGGCTGCAGAGGAGCGGCACGTCGAGCCAGCCGAGTTGCCGGGCGGCCAGGGCCGGGAATTCGGCGTCGATGTCGGTGGTCGTCGAGAAGAGGACGCTGGCCACGTCTTGGGGCTCGATGCCGTTGGCGCGGATCATCAGCGCCAGGAGTTGACGGGTTCCCGTGAGGATCTCCTCGCGGGTGTTGGCGGCGATGGTGGTGGCGCCTCGAACGCCGCGACATTTCATGCGGATTTCCCCAGGTTTGCGCGATTGCCCTGTCTGCCCTGTCGTATGGCGCCCGCCGGCGGCCGGACGAGTCTCCTGGTATTCTGGCCCACGGCGAAGCGGCTGCAAGCAGGAGTTTCGCCACGCGACGAGTTGGCGGCCTGGTTAGGCGTCTTGGGCGATCGTCGGCGCGGGTGAGTGGAAGTTTGCCGGCAAGTGGAACTCAGGCCCGATGCGGGGAAACGCGTGGAGAAGGAAATCGGCAAAAAATTCGCCACATCCGTTGACCGCTTTCGGTCGATTGGTAGAATCACGAGTCTCCCATGAAACGGCGGTTTCTCGCTGTGGAAGGGGACGTGGTTTTTGCCGCGTTTTTCTCACGGGCCTTGCCTTTGAGCGGGACATGGTAAGAATTACTTCTTGCCCGGATTAGTCAGCCTGCTGGCTGATCAGCTTGGGCAAAATTCCTGCGAGAGCGGGTCGAGGGCCTTGCCTTTGGACCGGACATCGCAAGAATAACATCTTGCTCTTTGACAATTTGGTGAGTGACCTCTTTTTGAGTCTTGAGTCGGCGACTCTTTGTAGTCGTCGGCCTCAAGGAGCCAGCGCAAGATCGTACTGATTTTGGCTCTCGCCCTTCGGGGTGAGTAAAAGCTGAACTCAAACATTCAAAAGGCTCTTTAACCGCGGTGAGCCAGGAGCGTAAGCGACTGGAGCACTTCGAGTTGATGTATACACCAATTGAAGGGTTTGATTCTGGCTCAGAATGAACGTTGGCGGCATGG
>DASVCM010000724.1:0-6576 GCA_036381635.1 Lacipirellula sp. | reverse complement strand
CCTTTCGCAAATGCCGCATCGCCACCGCCGCCACGGCCCCTCCTTTGCGATCGCGATGCACGGCCAACGACCAGCACCGCCTGGCCAGCGTCGCGTTACCCGCCGCGCTGACCAGGTTCCCCAGCAGCAGGCAGAGCGTCGGCAAATGGTCGTGCTTGTCGATCAGTTCCCCGAGCAAGCGCATCCCTTCCTGCCGGCCAGCCACGTGGTAGTAGACGAACGCGTCGTTGATCGCCCCGGCAAGCCGAGCGTCCTCGCCTTCAAACGCCGCGTCGAGCAGAACTTTGCTCGCGTCGAAGTGCTTGCCCGCCGACTCGCAAAAGGCGTGCATGACGAACGCCCGCGGCCCGCGGTCGGCAAACTCCTCCAGCCGGCTGAACACCTTCGACGCATCGTCGACGCGGCCGTTCTCCAGCAGCCCGCACGCCAGCGCAAAGGCTTGCTCGTACGAGAGCCGGCGCGACTGGCCGTTGACGGTCAGCTCAATCGAGGCCGCGGACGGAGTCGCCGCGTCCGGCCTCGAAGGGCTTTCCGTTTCTTGCGAAGCATCGTCGACGCCCATCAGCAACCTCCGCGGCAGGACATGTCGTTTGCTGGCCGCTCGACGCGGCAAAGCGGCCGGCGGCTCGTCATAATCTAGCGGCTCAAGCGCCGGCATCTTTATTACGTCGGATATCCTCAATCGAGTCCGCCAACGCCGGCCCTCCGCCGGTGCAGCAAATCCGGGCTGCGCGCACTTTTCGCGGGAATGGCGGAAACTCGCTAACTCATAGCGGGGTAGCTACTTATGACTTCCGCCAATCGGCCGAAAGTCGCTTGCTCCCCCCGCCGAGGGCCCCTATAATCCGCCGCCCTTGTATCGAGCCGGCTCTTCATAACCCTTTGCAACCAGCCACGTTGAGCCAAACCGCGCCGCCCCAACCGCCACCCCGCGGAGAGCGTGCGCGCCAAAATTTCGCGACCGGGCCAACTTTTCAAAATTCATAAAAGTCGCATCGCCATGGAGGGCGATCCGCTGTTCACCGCGCTCCGATTGCCGCGCCCCAAGCGTTCGCTCCGCGCGAACCCCAAGGCGCCGCTGCGCGCGCTAAACGTGCTGCCTATCGGCGTCCTCGTCGCTTGCGTCTTCGCAACTCTTCCTGCAGCACCCCGAACCGCGCACGCCGACGAGATCCAAGTCGCGTCGCCAACTTCGCACCAGCCCATCACCATCGCCGCCGACTCGTGCACCCGCTGGCGCGAAGGCGTGTACGACGTCTGGCACTTGCGCGGCAACTGCTACCTCAACCAGGGCCTGACCTACGCCCGCGGCCCCGAGGCCGTGCTGTGGATCGAGGCGAACGACGGAACGGATCGGCCGACCAAGGTCATTGCTTACTTCGAAGCCCCCGAAGGTGGCGAAGTAGCCGTCGACTTCCGCCGCCAGAACACGGACGCCACTACCGACGGCGTCCTCGGCCAGCAGCGCGGCTCCACCTGGTTTCAGCGCATGGAAACCACGGCCCCGCTTCGCTGGAAGGTTCCGCCCGCTGCACAGCACGCAGCCGAGCGGCCGGCGATCTACGACCGCGGCCTGGAGCAGTTCAACCCCGACCGCCGCCGCCTGCTGTTGCTCGCCCAATACAACGAGTTCGTACCCCAGCCCGGCCTCGGCCAGGCGCTGCCGCCGGGCATGGTGAAGTACGAGATCTTTCCGCGCAGCGACTCGCCGCCGAGCTTGCAATCCGACAAAGCGGAGCCGGGCCGTCGCGTCACGGTCGCCAGCGGCGGCGTTCGCGTCCTCATCGAAGGCCTCTCGGCAGAGGGCCTGCCGGCGCAATTCGGGCCGCTCGGGCAGATCGACATCTCGACCGACCGCGCCGTCATCTGGCATGCCGACAACGGCGGATTAAACAGCGGCGTGCAGGCGCAGGACGCTCCGCTGGAAGTCTACATGGAGGGGAACATCGAGTTCCGCCAGGGCGACCGCATCGTCTACGCCGATCGGATGTTCTACGACGTCCGGCGGCAGATCGGCGTCATTCTGAACGCCGAGCTGCTTACGCCGCTGCCGCAGATCGGCGAGTACCAGTATCCAGGACTGGTGCGGCTGAAGGCCGCGGCGATCCAACAGCTCGATGCCTCCCATTTCTCGGCAACCAACGCCCTGGTCACCACCAGCCGCCTCGAAGAGCCGGCGTACGACTTCTCCTCCGACCAGATCACGTTCACCGACATTCAGCAGCCGGTCGTCGATCCGATCACCGGCGTGCCGCTCTTGAATCCCGACGGCAGCATGGCGGTTCAGCATCAGCAGTTCGCCGAAGCGCAAGGCAACGTCGTCCACATTCGCGGGGTGCCGGTCTTCTACTGGCCGACGATCGCCACGAACCTCCAGGAGCCGTCCTTCATCGTCGACAGCGTCCGCGTCGGCAACGACGACATCTTCGGCACGCAGGCGATGGTCGATTTCGACGCCTACCAGCTCTTCGGAATTACCAACCGCCCGCAAGGGACCGACTGGAACCTGAGCACCGATTACCTGAGCGAGCGCGGCTTTGGCTTTGGAACCGACTTCGAATACAACCGCAACGAGATCTTCGGCTTCGTCGGCCCGGCCCAAGGGATTCTCGACTTCTGGGCGATCGACGACAACGGCTTGGATAACCTCGGCCGCGGCCGGCAGACGATCGACCCCGAGGAAGACTTCCGCTACCGGCTGTTCGGGCAGCATCGCCAGCGGTTGGAAAGCGGCTGGGAGGTGACCGCCGAGAGCGGGCTGGTGAGCGACCGTACCTTCTTAGAGCAGTACTTCGAGCGTGAATGGGACGAGCTGAAGGACCCTCGCACCGGCGTGCGGGCGAAGCGGCTGGATAACAATCGGTCCCTGTCGATCGAGGCCAACGGCCAGGTCAACGATTTCTTCAGCGAGACGCAGTGGCTGCCGCGGCTGGATCATTACTGGTTGGGCGAATCACTCTTGGGCGACCGGATCACCTGGTTCGAGCACACGTCGCTGGCCTATGCCGACTACGAGGTCGCCACGCCGCCGACCGAGCCGACGCTGGCCGCCCAGTTTACGACGCTGCCGTGGGAGGCCGACGTCGACGGCGAGCGACTGATCACGCGCCACGAACTGGACGTGCCGTTCCAACTCGGCGCTGTGAAGGTCGTGCCGTTCGCCCTCGGGGAATTGGCCCGCTGGGGCGAGGCGCTGGATGGCGCGCCGCTTGAGCGGGCCTACGTGAACACGGGCGTGCGGGCGAGCCTGCCGATGTGGGCCGTCTACCCAGACGTGCGCGATCCGCTGTTCAATCTGAACGGCCTGGCCCACAAGGTCGTGTTCGACGCCGAGTTCTCTTACGGCGACGCCGACGAGAACTTCGACGAGCTGCCGCTGTACGATCCGCTCGACGACATCTCGATCATCGAGTTCCGCCGCCGGCTGATGAGCGGCGGCTTGCCGCCGACGATCACCGATCCCAAGTTCGACCCGCGGCGATTCGCGCTCCGCTCGGGCATGCAGAACTGGGTCACGGCGCCGTCGATGGAGATCGCAGATGACCTCACCGCCCTGCGCCTCGGCGTTCACCAGCGCTGGCAAACCAAGCGCGGCGTCGCCGGCAATCAGCACCTGGTCGACTGGCTGACGCTCGATATGAACGCCTCGCTCTTCCCAGACGCGGACCGCGACAATTTCGGCGCCGACGTCGGCCTGATCGACTACGACCTCCGCTGGCATTTGGGCGATCGATTCAGCATCCTCTCGGACGGCTTCGCCGACACGTTCGGCGACGGCCTGAAGACAGTTTCCGCGGGCGTCCTGCTCAACCGCCCCACGGTCGGCAATATGTACGCCGGCTTGCGTTCAATCAACGGACCGGTTTCCAGCAACGTGCTGATGAGCAGCTTCAATTACCGTCTGAGCGAGAAGTGGCTGACTACGGCCAGCGCCTCCTATGACTTCGAGGGGACCGGCAACATCGGCCAGACGGTCTCCGTCACCCGCATCGGCGAGTCGCTGCTGGTGACGGTGGGCGTGAACGTCGACCACTCGAAGGATAATTTCGGGGTGAACTTCTTGCTCGAGCCGCGGTTCCTGCCAAACTTGCGGGTCACCCGAACGACCGGCATCGAGATTCCGCCCGCCGGCGCCATGGGACTGGAGTGAGGTGAGCCATGCCAGCCGTTGATGAATTCGACGATGATCGCCCCCGGCCGCTGCGAACGTGGGTCCGCATGTTTCGCGACGCGATGCGCGGCGTGAAGATCGCCGTCCGCGGGGAGGTGAACTTCTTCGTTCACTTTTTCATTGCCGTCGTCGCCGGCGTGGCAGGCGGGATTGTCGAGCTCACGAATGACCAGTGGTGTCTGTTCATCTTGTGCGTGACGGTCGTCCTGACCGCGGAACTGTTCAACACGGCCATCGAGCATCTGGCCCGCGCGGTGACCCGGGAGCAGCACCTCGAGATTCGCGACGCTCTGGATATCGCCAGCGGCGCGGTGCTGATGGCGTCGCTCGGCGCCGCCTGCGCCGGCACGCTGCTCATCTCCTGGCCGTTTATCGATAAGATGCTCGACGCGACGCGGTAATGAAGGGAGGGCGAGGCTTCTGTCGAGCCGTGCTCTGAGGCGCGATTATCGGCTCGGCGTGAGCCTCGCCCTCCCGTTTGCGTTTAGTCCAGCCAGTCCTGCTCGCGGAGCCGCGCCGGGACGTACTCTTCCGTGACGTAGCTGATGTCCTTGGAGATCAGCGATTCGACTTCGAGCTTGAAGTCGTTCGAGAGCATCTGGCGAATTTCGCTTTGCCACTTTGGCTTCTTCTCGAACCAGGGGTACTTCGCAATTTGCTTAGCACGCTTCTTGTCCGTGTCGTTGAGCGAGATTTTTACGCTGTCCGACAGTTGGCATCGCTTGAAGTCGATGCTCCGCAGGCCCAGATACTTGGCGTCGGGAACCGCCATTCTTTGCGATTCGAAAGCCAAATTGATGGATCCCTGCTTAATTACGCTGTAGATGTAGTAACCCCATGGATCATTATCTAAAACGCAATAGATCGGCAGCTTGAGCTCATTATGTAGCCGGTTAAGAAGTCGGCGGACGCCTCGCGTAGGCTGTCCCGCGCCGTGTGTTAGGATGCAATTCTGCTTCTCCCAGAAACGATCTTCATTAAACCGTTGCCAGACAGTGTCCTTCTCGACGTGCAAGACAAACTTGGCGCCACACTTCTTTGGGTCTAGTTTGATCTTCTCTGGCTCTACAATCGACGGGATGCCGTATCCGCCAGATCCCATACGCGCACAGTCAATGTCGTATCCGCTGTCGTTAATGACGATATCCCCAACGAGATCGCCTCGCTTTTGTGCATAGAGATGCAACTCTTCTCGAAGCGATTCCAATAGAACTTCAACGTCTTCGATGATCGTATCGCTTTCGCTCTGGTCATCGAAAGTGTTCTCCTTTGAACCCTCGATCGTATGTTTGAGCATGTAGTACAGTCCGCGGAGGCTGGTCGACTTGCCCTGGTCAAGCAGCCTCTTACAGCCGCTGGCCACCAGCATCGTCCGCATGTACGCCTTGGCCTGCGAGAGATCGAAGAGCTGCCGCCGGTTGGTGGCGTTGCCCATCTCGATGATCCGCTTCCGCGGCGAATAGCGGACGTTGGCCAGCGTGCGCGAGGGAATCTCGACGTACGGGTCCTTGCGATTATTCGCGGCGGTCACCACACGATTGGCCAACCCCGTCAGCCGCTCCGCGGTCTTTTCATCGCGCGGCGAGAGTTTGACCCTGGGGGCCTTGGCAACCGGAGTTAATTTCTTTCGGGCCATCTCACTCTTTCAATTGCAATGCCTGTTTATCTCTCGCAAAGGCGCTAAGGCGCAAAGAAGAATAGGTCTTCGCATTCTTCGCGTATTCTTGGCGCCTTTGCGAGAGTTTATTCCGGTTCGCCAGCCGCAACGGCCGCGCGGTTGATAGACGCGGCGTTGGCCGTCGGATCAACGATGAGCACATTCTCGCCGAAGTCCAGCTCGGCGTGCTCGTCCTTAATCTTCCGGCCCCGGTCGTCGAGCTTCATGTCCGCGTCGGCGGTCACCCGCTTCGCTACCGACAATAACTGCGTGTACAGGTCGTCACGCTCGACGCCGTTGAGATCGCTCACGGCCGTGGCGACCTCCTTGAGGTACCGCATGAAGATTTCGCGGCGGTCGGTCTGTTGCTTCACGCGGAGCCGCTTGCGGACGTACATGCCGAGCTTGCGGCCGACAGCCTGCAGGCCGAGGCGGATTTCTTTCTGGATTTCCGGATAGCTCGCGATGGCTTCCTTCGATTCACTGGTGAACGGCACCCAGACGCTGGCGATGTGGACCATGATATACACCGGCCCCTTCGGCATGCCGCCGCGGGACTGGCTCAGGCCGTAGCTCCGCCAGTTGGTGCTGGTGATCGTCTGCGTAATCGCGCAGGCCGCCTGCTGGAACTGCAGCGGCACGCGGTTGGCATACCGCATCACCTCCATCGTCTGCCCCTCGGCGACGTTTACGTTCTGCATCGCTTCGAGCAGCTTCAGCCGTTCCTTCGGTTTGAGCGTCTTGGGCG
>DASVCM010000723.1:0-2207 GCA_036381635.1 Lacipirellula sp. | reverse complement strand
GGTTGCAACTGAGGCTTAGGGAGAGACTCAGAGGGGTTTGCCACCTGAGTCGATAGCTAGGTTTGGTCAACGACGGTACGGGGCGGCCCGACTCGAAGCGAGTCGGGCCGCCTTTTTTGTTGCGCTAGGCGCGTAAAATGTGGGCGGCCAAATGACCACCGCCGAAGCGGCGACATTTCAGCCCCGGCCTTTGGCCGGGGGTTGCTCTCCACTAGGACAGACGTTGTTCCGCGTAGTGCGCAACCCCCGGGCGGAGCCCGGGGCTGCATGAATCCTGACACCCTCCCACTGTCCGTACCAATGCCTAAAGCTAAACCGCTGCCGCCGCCGCGGTGGGATGTGACTCCCGCCGAGGCGCGACGTATTCAGGAAGAAGTTCGTTCGCGGGTTTCGTGCCGCAATGGCAGAGAGCTGAAGCGAATCCGCTACGTCGCCGGCGTCGATTGCAGCCTTCGCGATGGGCTCGCTACCGCCGCCGTGGTCGTGCTGCCATTCGAAGCGCTGGATGAAGTCGTCGAATGCGTCGTCGTGCAACGGCCGCTAACTTTTCCCTACGTGCCGGGGCTCCTAACCTTTCGCGAATGTCCGGCGATTCTCGCCGCCTTCGAGTCGCTGACGGTCAGGCCCGACCTGGTGATGATGGACGGCCAGGGCGTTGCCCACCCGCGGCGGATTGGCATCGCCGCCCATCTGGGCGTGTTGATTGATACGCCGACAATCGGCTGCGCGAAATCGCGACTCATCGGCACGCACGACGAGCCCTACGCGAGAGCCGGCTACTACGCCGATCTGTGGGACAAGGACGAGCTGATCGGCGCCGTGCTGCGGACGCGCGCCGGCTGCAATCCGCTATACATTTCAATCGGCCACAAGATCGACCTGCCGACGGCGCTCGACTTGGTGCTGAAGTGCTGTCGGGGTTTCCGCCTGCCGGAGCCGACGCGATTGGCCCATCGTGCCGCCGGCGGAACGCTCAAGGCGGCCCCGCGTCGAGCGTAGGAGCCAAGCCTGTATGCCGTCTGACCGATCGCTGCAGCACGACGAGTGCGACAAAGTCGTACAGCGCGTGAACGGCGATCGGCGTCACGAGCTCGTCGAACGTATGTGCGATCCAGCCGAGGTACAGGCCGACTGCGAGGGCGAACAGAAAGTACGCCCGCGTTACGGCGTGCGCCAGCGCAAAGCATAGGCTTGCGGCGATGAGGCCCGTCGTCGATCCCAGGGAGCGTTCGGCGATCGGTTGTAAAGCGCCGCGGAAGAGGACCTCTTCGCCGAAGCCGGCTGTAACCGAGACAACGGCCAGCCCGAGCCAGCCGACGTCTCGAAACAGCTCGCCGACCAGCCATTCGACGCGGCTGCGCAATTCGACAATTGGCGCCCATCGGCTGCGCGTGACGTAAACGAGCAGGATGAGCATCGGAAGCGTCGCGACGGCCACCCGCAACCAAGTGCTTGCTGTTGGCGTCAGCCGTTCGGCGAGCGGCACGCCCTGCCAAACGCAAAGGGCCCAGCCGACCACTCCGAGGAGCCCCTCGAAGAGGACCGCAATCAGGACGACGCTGGCAGGGCGATTCATGGGCAGGTTAATGTAGCCCTCTCACTCCGCGAGAGCGGGGTCATCTCGCGGAGCGAGATGACTACACGTTTCGCCGCCTTGACGCTCCTTCGGGAGCCGACTAGCTTGGACGGCTTGTTTTCCGCGAAAAATCGATCGTCTTGAGGCGCGCCGCCGGCTCATTAGGCCCGCGGCTGATTGCTCGCTAACGCTGCGAGCAGTGTTCTCGCCCGTTTACCCTAAACCAAGCCAGGCATTTTGATGAGTCAAGTTCTGACAAAGAAGTCGCCGTCCGCTCCCGCGAAGTCCGGTTCCACGAAGATGGTTTATTACTTCGGTCAAACCAAGACCGAGGGGAAGGCTGACCAGCGGCAACTGCTGGGCGGCAAGGGCGCCAACCTGGCCGACATGACGAGCATCGGCCTGCCGGTGCCCCCGGGCTTCACCATCACGACGGAAGTCTGCGACCTGTACTACAAGCACGGCCGCAAGCTGCCGCCGGGGCTGATGGACGAGGTTCGCAAGAACGTCGAGACTCTCGAGAAGGAAGCCGGCAAAAAGTTCGGCGACGCGGGGTCGCCGCTGCTGGTGTCGGTGCGCTCCGGCGCCGCAGCCTCGATGCCGGGCATGATGAACACGATCCTCAACCTTG
>DASVCM010000722.1:0-3783 GCA_036381635.1 Lacipirellula sp. | reverse complement strand
CCGGCGAGAGCAGTCTGCCTGGCTCACAAACTCAGATAAGGAAAATCCGTTGCGCTTATTCTGAATGTCTTGAAGTAGCAACCTGGCTGCTTCCTCCACTCGCTCCTCACGGTCTGGATCCCAAACTTGCTGAGCAGTGCGTTTGATCCAAGCGCCGAATGATGGCATGAATGCTCTCCGAGCCAAGTCCTATCACACATCCAAATTCCGCACGTCCAGCGCGTGCTTCTGGATGAACTCCCGCCGCGGCTCCACGTTGTCGCCCATCAGGACGCGGAACAGTTCGTCGGCGCTGCCGGCGTCTTCCATGCTCACCTTCAGCAGCGTGCGGTTGGCAGGGTCGAGCGTCGTCTCGCGCAGCTCCTCGGCGTTCATTTCGCCCAGGCCCTTGAAGCGGGTGATCTGCAGGCCCTTTTCGCCCGCGGCGCGGATGGCGCCGGGGAGGCCGCGTAAGTCTTCCAGGCCCGATTCGCTCTCGCCGCGGACGACTCGGTAACGGCTTCCCTCCTCGCCGGTGCGCTCCTGCGGGATGAGGGCTTCGATGTCGAAGCCCAACTGCTGCAGATCGCCCAGCAGGTTGTTGATCGTGCGGACTTCGTGGAGCTCGACGATCCGCAGACGCGGCTGATCGGCGGCGCCGTTTGAAGTTGGCGAACCGTTCGTGGCGCCGCCGGGGCCGGGGACGGCCCGGCTCGCTTCGCTGTCGCCGTCGAGTTCGGTTAGTTTCGCAGTCAGCGCGGGGCCGGTTTCCATTTGCAGCTCGTGGCCGAGCTCCGCCTCCTTCGCTTTGACGAACGCGTCGAGCTGCTCGCGGTTGGTGAACCAGTAGTCCTCGAACCCGACGAACACGTGGAACACCGGCAGCTTCAGCGTCTGCGGATCCTGCCGCGTGGCGTGGATCTTCAGCGAGATGCCGCGACGCTCCAGGGCGATGATCGCCTCCTCCATCGCGGCCAGCGTGCGGACGAGCTTCGACATTCGCTCGCCTTCAACTCGCACGCCATCGCCGTTCTCCAGCACGCTGTCGCCCAGGCCGAGGTCGAGCAGTTGCGTCTTCATCTCTTCTTCGGTCTGCACGTAGTACGTGTCCTTCTTGTTCCGCACGCGGAACAGCGGCGGCTGGGCGACGTAGACGTGGCCCTTGGCCACCAGCTCGTACATCTGGCGGTAGAAGAACGTGAGCAGCAGCGTACGGATGTGCGAGCCGTCGACGTCGGCGTCGGTCATGATGATGACGCGGCCGTAGCGGCGCTTGCTCATGTCCTGGTCGGCGCCGATGCCGGTGCCGACCGCGGCGATCATGCTGCGGACCTCTTCGTTGGCCAGCACCTTGTCCTCGCGCGACTTGTAGGCGTTGATGATCTTGCCGCGAAGCGGGAGGATCGCCTGGTACTCGCGCAGGCGGCCGCCCTCGGCGCTGCCGCCGGCGGAATCGCCTTCCACCAGGTACAGCTCGCACTTGTCGACTTCTTTGCTTGAGCAGTCGCGGAGCTTGCCGGGCAGGCCGCCGCCGCCGAGCACTCCCTTGCGATCGCGCACGAGCTGCCGGGCCTTGCGGGCGCTCTCGCGGGCCTCGGCGGCGAGAATGCCCTTCTTGACCATCGCCTTGGCCGTCCGCGGGTTTTCTTCCAGGTACTTCGCCAGGTACTCGCCGAAGAGCGAGTTGACGATCCCTTCGACCTCGCTGTTGCCAAGCTTCGTCTTCGTCTGGCCTTCGAACTGCGGATGCGGCACGCGAACGCTGATCACCGCCGTCAGCCCTTCGCGCACGTCCTCGCCCGAGGGGACCAGGTCCTTGAACATGTTCTCGCGCTTGCCGTAGGCGTTGAGCGTGCGGGTGAGCGCGGTGCGGAAGCCCGAGAGATGCGTGCCGCCTTCGGTGGTGTTGATGTTGTTCACATAGCTGTGGACGTTCTCGGTGTACTCGCCGGAGTACTGCAGCGAGATCTCCATCGTGACGGTCTGACCCGATTCATCGTCGCCGGCGCCCTCGAAGTAGAGGATGTCCGGGTGCACGGCGTCGCTCGCGCGGTTCAGGTACTTCACGTACTCGCGGATGCCGTCCTCGTACTGGAACGTCTCGCTCTCATTGTTGCGGGCGTCGTGGATGGCGATCTTCACGCCGCGGTTCAAAAACGCCAGCTCCTGCAGCCGCTTCACCAGCGTGGCGTACGTGAACTTGGTGTTCGGGAAGATCTGGGGATCGGGCTTGAAGGTGGTCTTGGTGCCGCGCTTGGTGGTCGAGCCGATGCGGCGGACTTCGCCCGTGGGAACGCCGCGCTGGTATTCCTGGTGGTACGCGTGGCCCTCGCGATAGACCTCGACCTCGGCCCATTCGGAGAGGAAATTCACCACCGTGACGCCGACGCCATGCAGGCCGCCGGAGGTCTGGTAGGCGCCCTTGGAAAATTTGCCGCCGAATTTCAGCACCGTCATCACGCCTTCAAGCGTGCTCACGTCGCGGTCCATCTGCTCGGAAAGCTGGGCGTGCCGCTCCACCGGAATGCCGCGGCCGTCGTCCTCGACCGTGACCGAGCCGTCGGCGTTAACGCTGACCGTGACCGTGGTGGCGTGGCCGGCCATCGCCTCGTCGATCGAGTTGTCGACGACTTCGTACACGAGGTGGTGCAAGCCGCGCGGCGTGGTGTCGCCGATGTACATACTCGGCCGCTCGCGGACGTGCTCCAGGTCGGAGAGGTGCTCGAGGTCCTTGGACGTGTACTCGGTGTTCCCGTTCTTACCGGGCTTTTTCTGTTCTTCTTCTGCCATCTTTTACTTCTGTCTGGGGATGCCTCACGCAAAGGCGCAAAGCTCGCAAAGGAAAACAAGAAGGCGGCCCGCGAAACTCGCGAATAGACGCGAAAAAAAAGAGCAATGAATTTGATGAGGCTGAAGTGTAAGCCTCATTCCTTCAGTCGCGTTAATTCGCGTGTTTCGCGGGCAATGGATTTCTTGCGTTCTTTGCGTCTTTGCGTGAGACCTTTCTGAATTGGTGTGTATGGTCACCCGATGTTGCCGACGCGGAAGCGGAGTTGTTTGATGCCGGCGTCGGGGCGGGCGGTTTGTAGGTGGTCGAGGATCCGCTCTTTTTCGAAGGTGAGCTCCTGCATCACCAGCGAGCTGGCGACCGTCACCTCCAGCACGCCGCGGCGGAGCTGGCCGACTTCCGTGACCGCGGCGAACGCTTCGCCGGCGGCTTCCCGCCAGGCTTCGTTCCACTGGCCAGCGGCTCGCACCTGGGCGTAGCCGCGCTTCTGCACGACTTGAGCGATGACGTCGGCGATCGGCTTTGGCTGCCGGCCGTAGTACCAACGGCGATGCGATTGCGCGCGCCGTTCCAGGTCGCGCCAGTCGTCGGGATGGGGTTCGATGTTTGTGTCTTTCACAATGTCCACACTTCGAGGCCGGGCAATACGCGATTCTTGATGTCAAGCGGCACTAGGAATCCAAACAGGTTTTGTGGACTCCAAGGGTCCAGAATCTCAATTCCGGTGACGGTCGATCGGAAGCGTTCTGTAGCGACCGCTCCAAACTCTACTTCATCGCCCACTTTCAAACGAAATTCGTGTGGCAATTTCTCGTACGTCACGTCGAGTACGATTACCAAGCCTCGATCGGAGAGATGAAACGTATCCTTGACGCGACCAACGAACACGCCTGAAATCCCTCCCCTAGCCCCTCCCTTCAAGGGAGGGGGATGCAGACTACCGATCGCGGGCCAACGGCATGATCACGTAGCCGTAGCCGTCGTCGGTGGAGAAGACCGCGGCGCTTTCGCCGTCC
>DASVCM010000721.1:0-6705 GCA_036381635.1 Lacipirellula sp. | reverse complement strand
TGATCGTCTTGCCGGGGAGTTTTAGCTTGGCCTGGGCGTGGTACTGCTCGATCTGCTCGTGATGGATGATCTTCAGGTATAGCTCGGACTGCGGGAACTCGAGCAGCTCCGCGGCTAACAGCTCGAGATCCTTCTGAATGCGCGTCTGCTCGTCGTCGGGCAGGCCGCAGTCTTGCGTGTCGATTTCGACGTGGGTTTTGCGGTAGTCGGCGGTTAGGTGCATGGCGGGTCTCCGTTTGGTGAGGCTTTAGGCTTCGGGCCTCAGGCTCCAGGCAATGCAGCCCCGGGCTTTGCCCGGGGGTCGCGCAACGTCGGGGCTGAGTCTAACCTGATGGTGAGCGGCCGCCGGGCGGAGCCCGGGGCTGCAATTCCATCGGGCTTACGCTCCAGCTTTGGCAGGTTGCGCTTTCTTGCTCAGGCCGGGGCCGTGGCTGCCTTCGGCGATTTCCTCGATCAGCTTGCGGTTGAAGGCGGGGAGGTCGTCGGGGTTGCGGCTGGTCACCAGGCCGCGGTCGACGACCACCTCCTCATCCACCCACTCGGCGCCGGCGTTCTTGAGGTCGGTCTTCAGCGAGGGGTAGCTGGTCATCCGGCGACCTTTGACGGCGCTGGTTTCGATCAGCGTCCACGGGCCATGGCAGATGGCGGCGATCGGCTTGCCGGCGTCGACGAACGCTTGCACCAGGGCGACCGCCTGCTGGTTCATGCGCAATTTGTCCGGATTCAGGACGCCGCCGGGAAGCACCAGGGCATCGAAGTCGTCGGCCTTCGCTTTGCCCAGCGGCAGATCGACGGGGAACTTGTCGGCCGGCTGGTGATGGTGGTGACCATGGACTTCGGTTTTGTCGGAGACCAGCAGCGGCTCGGCGCCAGCTTTTTCGAGGGCCTTGCGGGGCTCGGTCATTTCGATTTGTTCAAAGCCGTCGGTGAGCAGGATGGCGACGCGTTTTCCTTTGAGTTCGTTGGCCATGGCGGGTCCTCCCTTTGGGCGGGGTGAAGGTGCGTTTGGCGAGCGAACTTAGCGTGCAAAGATGGCGCCCGGATGGGCGCCTTTTGATGGGCTCGCCCTTGCTAGCGCTGCGGGCTCCGTTTTGCTGCGGCGGTGGACTGATTGGCGGATTTTTTCTGCGAGATGAAGACGCGGTCGCCGGGGAGGAGTTGGTAGTTGCGGGCGGTGACGGGGGGCGGCAGTAGGATGGCCAGCGCACTGCCGCCCCGATGGGGCTTACATTCTGATTCTGGGATCTGCACCAGGGGCTTACGCCCCTGGCTATTGACTAACGCCCCTTTGGGGCTGAGAAGACAATCGCACTTGCTGGTTGTCGGAGCCATGATTTCCAGATGTTACTGCGACGCGCATTCCACTGGTGTTGATTCATGGCTCAAACTGTGCGACACCCCTGGCCCAAAGTCTCATCCTGTTCTTTTGGCGCCGCTTCCAGGACAATCGCGGTGTGGCCGGGGATGATCCAGCCTTTGGCGTCGAACGGCGGCGTGCCGGCGCCGCCGTATTCGAAGCGTTCGCTCGACCAGAGGAGGCGCCACTCGCAGTTCTTCGGGGGCGCGGCGAGCGGTTCGGTGACCGGGCGCCAGTCGACGTCGCGGCCCAGGTTCACGCACAAGAGGCGATCCCGCTCGTCCTCGGGCGCCCAGCGGAGGAGGAAGCCTTCGCTGCAGATCACGGCGCCGTCGATCATCGACCAGTCTTGTAGCGAGAAGATCGGGTCCTCGCGCCGCAGCTTGAGCAGGTCGCGATGAAGCGCGAGGATGTGGGCGTTCGCAGCGCACTCATCCCAGTCGAGCTTCGACTCGTCGAACGTTTCGCGGAGCGACGGGTCGGCGAGCTCCCCCTGCTCGCCCCAGCCGGAGACGCGCGGGAAGTTGCGGATGAAGCCCCAACGGCCTTCGCGCACCAGCTTCGCCAGGTCGACGTCGTGGTCGGCGAAGTAGTTGAACGGCGTCGTCGCGCCGAACTCCTGGCCCATGAACAATAGCGGCGTCTCGGGGCCCAGCAGTAGCACCGCGGTGAGCGCCCGGTAGCGGCCGGCGCTAGTTTGCTGGTTCAACCGCAGGGCGCGGCCGGAGTTGGCGACCTGATCGTGGTTCTGCAGGAAGTGCGTGAACTGGGCGGCCTGCTTGCCGCGCGTTGGCGTGCCGCGGCGGCGCTTTTGCCTGGGATTGTACTGGCCCTGATAAAGGTAGCCGTGGCGGACGGCCGAGAGGATTTCCTGCGGCGACCCGGCGTAGTCGGAATAGTAGAACTCGGCGTGGCCGGTGGCGGCGACGCGGCAGGCGTGGTGGAAGTCGTCGTTCCAAAGCGAGTCGATGCCGAAGCCGCCCTCGTCCACCGGCTCGACATGGCAGACGTGCTGCGATTCGTTCTCGGCGAAGATGACGACGGAGCGATCGCCAGCGGCGCGGCGGGCGACTTCGGAAAGTTCGGCGAGCAGATGTTTGCGCGAGTCGTCGTAGATGGCCTGGGTGGCGTCGAGGCGCAGGCCGTCGAAGCGGAACTCGTCGATCCAGTACTGGACGTTGGCCAGGACGAACTCGCGGACCGCCGCGGCGTGCTCGCCGTCGAAGTTAATCGCCTCGCCCCATTCGTTAGGATGCCGCTTCGAGACGTAGTATTCTGAGTACGCCCCGGTGTAGTTGCCGCTGGCGCCGAAGTGGTTATAGACCACGTCGAGGATGACGCCGATGCCCAGTTGGTGAGCCTCGTCGATGAACCGCCGGGCGTCGTCGGGCGTGCCGTACAGGCGGCAGGGCGCGAACCAGGCGACGCCGTCGTAGCCCCAGCCGAACTCGCCGTTGAAGTCGGCGATGGGCATGATCTCGATGAGCGTGACGCCGACGTCTCTCAGGTAGGAGAGCTTTTCGCACGCGGCGGCCCAGGTTCCCTGCGGCGTGAAGGCGCCGAGGTGGAGCTCGTAGACGACCTGACCCGTGAGCTTCACGCCGGGCCAGTCACTCGATTGCCACTGGTAGGCGCGCTCGACGAGTTGCGACGGGCCGTGGACGCCGCGCGGCTGGAAGCGCGACGCTGGGTCGGGGTAGAGCTGTCGATGCTCGTCGAGGCTGAAGCCGTAGAGCTCGCCCGGGGCGGCGCCTTCGGCGAACGCAGAAAAATATCCGTCGCTTTCGGCAGTCAGGGGCAGGATCTGACGCTCGGTCTGGCCATCTGCTGCCAGCAGCACCACGTTGACGGTTGAGCAGCGCGGGGCCCAGAGGCGGAAGTGGACGCCGCTGTCGGTGATTTCGGGGCCGATCGGGAGCTTTCGCGAGATGGCGGCGTCGGCGCTCATGTGGCATGTCCTTTGCTTCACTCAACAGGTTTTCAATGACGCCGGTTGGCCGGATGTTTGCAAGTGCTATGCCAATGTGGCGGCATGCATTATGGTTGGGAGTGTTGAATCAGCGAAGTGTTCCGCGTCGCGTGTACAAGTGACGCAATGGCATGCAGCCCTAACGGGGCGTAAGTCAATAGCCAGGGGCGCAAGCCCCTGGTTTGATGCGACGAGGAAATTGTAAGCCCCACAGGGACGGCAGGGCGGTGGCCATCCTACTGCCGCCCCGTTGGGGCTTACGATCGCAATGTCTATGAACGCCAGGGGCTCACGCCCCTGGCTATTGACTGCCGCCGCGTTGCGGCTGAATTGAAGGAAGCGTCACTTATCTATGTCTCAGCAGACGGCAATGCTTCCCTCGCCTGCGGCCGCGGCTCAGATCAATCGCATTCCGGTCGCTACGTACCGCATTCAGTTGCGGCGGGATTTTGGGTTTGAGCAGATCCGCGAGCTGCTCCCCTATTTGAAGTCGCTGGGGATCAGCGACTTGTACCTGTCGCCGTTGTTCCGCGCTCGCGAAGGGAGCACGCATGGGTACGACGTGGTCGACCACGGCCACATCGAGCCGGCGTTCGGCGGCGAAGAGGCCTTCATGCGGATGGCCGAGGAGGCCCGCGCCGCCGGGATGGGGATTCTGCTGGACGTGGTGCCCAATCACATGGGCATCAATGGCGGCGGCAACCGCCACTGGCTCGACGTGCTGGAGAATGGCGAGGGGGCGCGATTCGCCAACTTCTTCGACATCGATTGGGACGCGATTCCGCTGAACTTGAAGCATCGCGTGCTGCAGCCGGTGCTGGGCAAACCGTTCGGGGCGACGCTCGAGGACGGCGAGCTGCAAGTTGCTTATGAGGATCATCGGCTGCAGGTGGCGTACTTCGACCGGCGGTTTCCGCTGGCCCCGCGGACGTGGCCGATGGTGCTGGAACTGATGCTCGAGCATTTGGATGGAGCACCTGCTCACTCAAGTGTGGGAGGCGTCTCCGACGCCGATTTCGCTCGACAATGGAACGCGGAATCGGCCTCAGAGAGGCCTCCCACAGGGAATGCCCAAGAGCGGCGGCAGGTGCGCATCGAGCGGACCGAGCTGGAGAGCATCATCGCGCAGCTTCATCACCTGCCGACGTGCGAAGAGCGCGGGCCGGAGGAGATGCGCACGCGGTATCGCGAGCAGCGGATCGCCCGGCGGCGGCTGGGGCACCTGGTGGATAAGCGGCCGCGGGTGCGCGCCGCGCTGGAACGGGCGCTGGAGGAGATCAACGGGGCCGAGGGCGAGCCGCGGAGTTTTGATCGGCTCGAGGAGCTGCTCAACGCGCAGTGCTACCGGCTGGCGTACTGGCGAGTGGCGTCTGACGAGATTAACTATCGGCGGTTCTTCGACATCAACGAGCTGGCGGCCATTCGCGTGGAAGACCCACGCGTGTTCCGGACGGTCCATCGACTGGTGGCCGACCTGCTGGGACGCAATGTCGTCACGGGCCTGCGGATTGATCATCCGGACGGCTTGCTTGACCCGGCGCAGTACTTCGACAACTTGCAGACGATGTTTCGGCGTTCGCGCTCGGATGATGACCCGGACGCCGCGGCGCAACTGTATGTCGTTGCCGAGAAGATTCTCTCCGGCGACGAGGAGCTGGCGACCGACTGGTCGGTGCAGGGGACGACCGGGTACGAGTTCCTCAACATGGTGAGCCGGCTGCTGGTGGACGCCGACGGCGTGCAGGCAAGTCGCGCGAGCTATGAGGAGCTGTCGGGCGTTGAAGAGTCGGCGGCCGAGATTTTCTACGAGAGCAAGAAGGAAGCGGCCAGCGTCGCGATGCTGAGCGAGATGCAGATGCTCGCGGCGCGGCTGTACCGGATTGCCCAGCAGCAGCGAGCGTCGCAGGACTTTACGCAGCCGACGCTGCTGAAGGCGCTGCAAGAAGTCATCTCGTGCCTGACGGTGTATCGCACGTACGTGCCGCCGCGCGGGTGGGAGGCGAGCGAGGAGGACCATCGCCGCATCGGCCTGGCCGTGCGGTGGGCGAAGCGGCGGAACCCGAGCATGTCGCGGTCGCTGTTCGATTTCATCGCGTCGGTGCTCCTCTTGCAGTTCCCGACGACGCTCAGCCAGGAAGAGCGCGACCAGTGGCGGCACTTCGCGCTGAAGCTGCAGCAGGTGAGCGGGCCGATCGCGGCCAAGGGCGTCGAGGACACGGCGTTTTACCGGTATTACCCGCTGGCGTCGCTGAATGAAGTCGGCGGCGAGCTGGACGCGGGCGGGCTTTCGCCGGACGATTTTCACCGGCTGATGCTTCACCGCGCAACGAACTGGCCGCATGCGCTCTCCGCCTCGTCGACGCACGATACGAAGCGGAGCGAGGACCTGCGGGCGCGGCTAAATGTCCTCTCCGAGATGGCGCAGGACTGGAAGGACGAAGTGCTGCTGTGGCGGCAGATGAACAAGCGGTGGGTGCACGATCTGTACGGCGAGCCGATTCCCGACGCGAACGAGGAATATCTTCTGTACCAAACGCTCGTTGGGACCTGGCCGCTGCACGCGATGGAGACGGAAGAGCGTGAGGAGTACACGCAGCGGATCGTCAACTACATGGAGAAGGCCCTGCGCGAGGCAAAGCTGCATACGTCGTGGATGAACCCGTCGGAGGATTACGAAGCGGCGGTGTTCGAGTTTGTGCAAAAGATTCTGGGGCCGGAGGCGGTTGCGTTCCAGACCGACCTGGCCCAGGTGGTGGCGCGGATTGCTGACGCGGGGTTTGTGAACGCGCTCTCGCAGGTGCTGCTGAAGATCGCGCTGCCGGGTGCGCCCGATTTGTACCAAGGGACGGAGTTGTGGGACTTCAGCCTGGTCGATCCGGATAACCGCCGACCGGTGGATTTTGCGGCTCGGCAAGCGGCCTGGGAGGAACTCGACAGCGGCGCCCAGGGCGATCTGGAGCGGCTGGCGCGCGACGTGGCGGCGCAGTGGCCCGATCCGAAGGTGAAGATGCTGGTGACGCTGCGCGGGCTGGCGCTGCGGCAGCGATGGCACGACGTGTTCGCGTCGGGCGAGTATCTGCCGCTCACCGCTGAGGGCGAGGCGGCGGAGCATATCTTTGCGTTCGCGCGGAAGCTGGACGATCGCGCGGTGATCGCCGTCGTGCCGCGGCACTTTTTCCGGCTGACGCATCAGGATCCCAGCGCTTCGGCCTCGAGCACGCCGACCAGTTCGCCGCGCGCCGAGTGGGGCGACACGACGCTCGTGCTGCCGGAAAACGCGCCGGAAGCGTGGCACTGCGAATTCTCGGGCCGCACGCTGGAAGCGGCTGTAGGCGACGATACATTGACATTGAGGGCCGGGAATCTGTTCGAGATTCTG
>DASVCM010000720.1:0-2339 GCA_036381635.1 Lacipirellula sp. | reverse complement strand
CGTCTCGCACGTCCTTACGGCAGTGAACGAATGCTAAAGCGCTAAAGAGGATCAGAACCCCGCCGGCTGGTTCCGGCGTCGCAACCGCCGAGGGCGCCTGCGAAAGCGCCGCGCCGTAATTGGCCGTCCAAGCCGCCAGATCCGCAGCGCTCATCGCAGTCGGAGACTCTCCTCGTTGCCATCGAAGCAGGTCGCCGCCGTCGACGTCGTCGTCGCCGTCGAAGTCGCCATCCAAGCCGGTCACGTACTCGACGTAGCCGGAGTGAAGCTGCGTTCCGCCGACGACGCCACAGTGGAACGTCAGGTCCAGAGTTGCGCCGGCGGTAAAAGCATCCCCTAAGCTCTCAGTGCTCGCGGCGGCAACGGTCGTCATGCCGAGCACGTTGAATTCCGAAAGCTTCGTCGCCGCGCTGCCGCCGGCCTCGTTCCAGGCGGCGTCGCCGGAGACGGGGTCCTGATCATCAAGACTGAGCCATTGTGCTGGATCGAGGGCGCCTGTCGGGCTGCGGATTTCGTAATAGTTAAGGTCAAACGGGCTGCCGGCATCATTGCGAATGGAGACGGCGCCAGTCGCCGTATTGACCTGCAGCGTGAGCACCGACGCCGGTTCGTAGCTCATGCCGTCGTACCACGTGCGATGGTTCACGCCGATGCTCGAAGGGCGATCGTCCACATAGAACGTAATCGTACCGCTTGGATCTGATTTGGCGGGACCGATGGGCGCGGCATACATCGTGCGATCCGCCTCGACGAAAACGGTAGGCGCCCTCGAGTACCCCAGCGTGCTGGCAAGAAGGGCGGCTTCGGCGCCCGTTGCGGCCGCCTCGGCGGGACTGGCGTAAAGCGGAAGTTTGCCAGCGGCGTAGCCTGCGCGGATGGTCCAGGCGGGGCCGGCGTCCCAGAAGTGGACGTAGACCGAATACAGCGTGCTCGGCGCCAGGCCGGTGATTGTGCTGGTCAACTGCGGCGCGTCCTCGCCGTTGCCGTCGCCGGATTGGAAGAAGTTTCCGCCGCTGGAGAAGCCCGTCCGTTCGCTCCACAGATTGTCGTCGGCCTGTCCGTTCACGCCGGCCTTGATGGCGATGGCCGGCCCCGTGTTAGTGTTTCGATTGGCGTCGACATACGTCAGTTGAGCATACGCGGCGCGACTGCCCATGGTTAGCAAGATGCATCCTAGCGCCAGTGGCAGTGCGGCAGAGGGAGCATGCGGGGTCGAGGCGAAAGTAGCGTCGTTCGCGCGGTGCATATTGTCGTAGAAGTTCTCGATCGAGCGACTGATCACCTGGCTCCGACTCCATGGCAACGCCTCCTCGGCGCCCACGCTTACGTCGTTACGTGGCGAGTATACTCGGAGCGGCGTGCGCTGAACGCCGCAAGAGAGCCCAAGTTGTAGAGTGAGCGTCTATCAATAATGTCGCGAGCCTGGTCGATTCTTACCGGTTCGCCCCATGCTATTGCGCTCGATTCGGCGATAAAAAGGGCGAAAAGGTTGCTTAGCTACTAATTGCCGTCTATCCCACGCCGGGGCACGGGCATAAGTCATGGTGTTTCAAGGCCTTACGCATTTCCGAGCTTTGCTGTAAGGAAACGAGGGCATCACGACATTAACTATGGATTAGCCTGATCAACTCATTCTCCGCTTGATTCGCCATCCGCGTTCGGCGGGAGGCAAGAATCACGCGGGACCGCCGGCCCCTTCCGCGATGCCCAACGATACCCGCGATCCGCTGGAGTTCAGCGAGCTGCTCCGGCTGAGCCGTAGTCGGGTGTTCGGCCATTTGCTGGCGCTGGTTCAGAATCTGGCCGATGCGGAGGACCTGTATCAGCAGACGGCGCTGCTGCTGTGGGAGAAGTTCGACGAATACGAGCGCGGCACGGATTTTGGAAGTTGGGCGTCGACGGTTGCTCATTTTACGGCGCTGAACTTTTTGCGCCGTCAAAGTCGTCGGCGCGTCTTATTCAGCAAAGCGGCGATTGACAGGCTGCTCAAAATTCAGTCTGAGCTAAGGACCTCCGATTGCTGTGCACGGTCCGAGGCGCTCGTGAACTGTCTCAAGGGCCTGTCCGATCGGGATCGCCGGCTATTGCGGTTGCGTTACGAGGCCGACCACTCGATGTCGGAAATTGCCGAGCGCGAATCGAGTTCGGTTGGGGCGATGTACACCGCCTTATCGCGCATCCGCAAGGCGCTCATCGCATGTATCGAGCGCCGCATGGGCATGGAGGCCGGGGCATGAGTACGGAAGTACGCGAGGAGATCTTCCGGCTGATTCTGATTGCCGGCGACGGTGCTCTCAACGACGAGCAACGGCGGCGGCTTTTGCACCTTGCCGAGTCGA
>DASVCM010000719.1:0-2018 GCA_036381635.1 Lacipirellula sp. | reverse complement strand
GGCCGACAGGATTCGAACCTGCGACCTTTTGACCCCCAGTCAAACGCGCTACCAGGCTGCGCTACGGCCCGAACTGAACCTTATAGAATATCCGCGGCCGCCCCGCAGAGAAACCCCCGCGGTGTTATATAGCCCGGCCATCCTGGCCGGGCGCGTTCCGCGGCGAAGTTGCGTCAGTCCAAACTTCGCCGAGCCAGGATGGCTCGGCTATTTACGCTACACCTGCGACCGCAATAATCCGGCCAGCCATTCCACGATTTTCTCCAGCAGCGGCCGCCGCCGCCACTGGTCAATCGTAATTCGCCGGCACCGCTGCTTATCCCGCTCGAAGATTGCCGCCTGTTCGCTAGCGAACTCTTTGTCCAGCACGTTGAGGTTCGCTTCATCGTTCAGCCGGAACGAGCGGTTGTCGAAGTTCGTCGAGCCGACCGTCGTCCAGCAATCATCCACGACCATCACTTTGCAGTGGAACATTGTCGGCTGGTACTCGTAGATGGCGATATCCGCCTCCAGTAGCGGCTCCCAGCGTGATCGCGACGCCCGCCGGGTGATCTTCGTGTCGATATGCTTTCCGGGCACGATAATCTCGACGTTTACGCCGCTCCGCTTCGCCTTCACCAGCGTCTCGATGCACAAGTCGTCAGGAACGAAGTAAGAGTTGGCGATCAGAATCCGCTGCCGGGCCGCGGCCATCGACAGCAGGAACATGAGCCGCGCCGAATCGCCCCCCTCGCGCGGCGAGCTCTTGAACACCTGGGCAAGCACGTCGCCGCACTGTTCGAGGTGCGGGAAGTACGCCTCTTTGTTCAGCACCGCGGCGTGGGTGCGGGTCCAATTATCCAGAAACGCCGACTGCAAATCGGCGACCACCGGCCCCTCGACCTGAAAGTGCGTATCGCGCCAATGCTCGGGGTCTTCCCCGTTCCCCTGCCACAGGTCGGCGACGCCTACGCCGCCGATGAAGCCAATCTTGCCGTCGATGACCGTGATCTTGCGATGCGTGCGGTTATTCAGCCGCGCGATGTTGTACCACTGGAGCGGATGGTACCGCTCGACTTCGACGCCGGCTTCCGTCATCTGATTAACCGCGTCGACGTCGAGCTTCGCGCTCCCGACCCAGTCGAGAAGCACGTGCACGCGCACCCCCGCGCGGGCTCGATCCGACAAAGCTTCGGAGAACTCGCGGCCGATTTCTCCCGACCAATAGATGTACGTCTCGAACGTAATCGACTTCTCGGCCGCGCGAATCGCCGCGAGCATGGCCGGGAAGATTTGATCGCCGTTGACGAGCGTCGTCACGCGGTTGCCGTCGAGCAGCGGCGGCCCCAGCAGGTGGTCCATGCACCGCTTGAACGTCGGATCGCCGAGCGAGGTTTCGCCCAAGTCGTAATCGAGCGGCTTCTCGACCCAGAAGAAATTCTGAGCGAACAACGTCAGCAGCACGGCGGCGACCGCGGTGATCACAATGGTCAGGGCGATCGTCATAGCGCGTACGCGGAGCAAACAGGGCGATCAGCCAGCTTGAATCAGCGGAGCATGCCCCAGCGCCCGATGGGCGATCGTAAGCTGCCCCGAGTGCATCGCCTCGTGCTGCGATGCGAAGATGAATATATGGCCGATCGAGGGCGCCCCGGCAATCGGCGAGCGCTCGTCCGCCGCCGGCGCAGGACCGCGCAGCTCCCGCTCGCTCAGCTCTTCCAAAACCCGCATGAGCACGCCTCGGCGATCGTGGTAGTACGCCAGCACCTCCTCGGCCGAGGGATATACGCTGGCGTCGGCCTTCGGCTGGCTGCCGAACGAGAACAGGGCGTCCCACCCCTCGGGCTTCGTCGTCAGATCCGACCGAAAGCGATTAGTGATGCTGTTATCAACCAGCCCGATGTGCGCGGCAATCCACAGGGCATGATTCGCCTTGGGATGAATCTGAAAGACCCAGTCCTCCGGCGTTCTAAAGCTGGCCAGCAGCCCGCTGCTCAATCGACGGGAAAACACGAGGGCCTGTCGAGCGTGGTCGCGCA
>DASVCM010000718.1:0-2895 GCA_036381635.1 Lacipirellula sp. | reverse complement strand
AACTGACCTTCGAGCGGCGACGCCGTGATCAGGTTAAAGCAAGTCGGGTTCTCGAGGCTGAAGACGAATTCGCTGTAGGTGAGCTGGTCGACGCTGGTGAGCTTCACTTCGGCCATTGTCCGCAGCAGCGCGGAGAGGGCGGCGCCGAAGTTTCGACCGAAGCCTTCATGCATCGTCTGCAATGAACGCATCTGCTCCTTGCCGACGCGCTCGGGACGCTTGAAGTCGTAAACCGTAATTTTGTCCCGAGGACGGAGGACTTCTTCCGTGCGCGTGGGGCGCAGGTCTTCGCCGCCATCGATGGCGCTGAGAAGGTTCTCGACTTCTGCCTGGCTAAGAACGTCGCTCATGACGCACTCCGTTGCGTGAGCTGGAAGCTCGATGCTGGATGCTAGATGCTGGTTACTCGATTCCTGTTGACAGCTAGAGCCGCGACCAAACCTGGTCGCCGGGGCGCCGGCAGGCAGGTTTGCCCGCGGCTAGACTCATCATCAAGCATCGAGAATCCAGCATCCAGCATCAGCCCCTCACTTGTCCCTGTCCGTGGACCACGTATTTGTAGCTAGTTAGTTCTTCGACGCCGCAGGGGCCTCGGGCGTGGAATTTGTCGGTGCTGATGCCAATTTCGGCCCCCAGGCCGAATTCGCCGCCGTCGTTGAACCGCGTGCTGGCGTTGATCATCACCGCGGCGCTGTCCACGCCGCCTGCAAATTGCTCGGCGGCCCCTAGATCGTTAGTGACAATCGCATCGGTGTGATGCGAGCCGTAACGATTGATGTGATCAATCGCCTCGTCGATCGAGCCGACGACACGGGCTGAAATGACCGGGCCAAGGTATTCCGTGCCGTAATCTTCCTCGGTCGCTGGTTCGGCATTATTGACGAGTTCGCAGGTCCGGTCGTCGCCGCGGATTTCGACTTTGAACGGGGCCATGGCCGCGGCCACGGCGGGCAGAAACTCGGCCGCGACGTCGCTGTGCACCAGCAGCGATTCGGCCGCGTTGCACACGCCCATCCGCTGGCACTTCGAGTTCACCACGATCTCGCGAGCCATGGCCAGGTCGGCCGACGCGTCGACATAGACGTGGCAGTTGCCGTCAAAGTGCTTGATCACCGGCATCCTGGCCTCCGCGGCGACGCGGCGAATCAGGCTTTCGCCGCCGCGCGGGATGGCGACGTCGATGTACTCTGGCATCCCCAGGAATTCGCCGACTGCCGCCCGGTCGATCGTCCCGACAAGTTGAACGGCGTCCGCCGGCAATCCCGTCTCGCTTGCTGCCTGCTGGAGAAACTCGACGATGGCACGGCTCGAGTGAATCGCCTCTTTGCCGCCGCGGAGAATGACGGCGTTGCCCGCCTTCACACAGATTGCGGCGGCGTCGGCCGTCACGTTGGGTCTGGATTCATAGATGAAGAAAACGACGCCCAGGGGCACACGGATTTTGTCGATCCGCAAGCCGTTCGGGCGAACCGTCGAGTCAATCACCCGGCCAATCGGGTCGCGAATCTGGGCGACCTCCTCCAAGGCGACGGCAATCGACTCGATCCGGCTGGCGTTGAGCTTGAGGCGATCTATCTCTGCGGGGGTGAGCCCATAGCCGGGGGCGGCGGCGAGATCCTCGGCATTGGCCCGCTCGACGGCGGCGACGTTCTGGCGAAGCAGCTCGGCGGAGCGGTGCAGCCACTGGATCTTCAGGCCGGAATGGAGCGTCGCCATTTGGGCGGCCGCGGCCTTGGCGCGGCGAGCCACAGCGCGGCAATACTCGGGAAGATCGGCGGTTTGGGCGGGGGTTGATCGAACGGTAGCCATGATCCGTAAGTATCGTCCAACGCGGGAGTTGGGTCAACGCGGCTTTTATATAGCCGAGCCATCCTGGCTCGGCGAGCCACCAACGAAGACCTGGCTCGGCGAGCCGCCCGGCCAGGATGGCCGGGCTATATAGGCTCGATGCCGCCGCACGCCTCGAATGCCAGCAGGGCCAGGCGAACGGCGGCCACGTTGTGCACCCGCAGGATCTGCACGCCTTGCGCGGCAGCGGCCAGACCGGCGCCAACCGTGGCAACGTCTCGGTCGGCTTCCTTGTCGCCCAGGATCTTGCCGAGGAACCCTTTCCGCGAGTGGCCAATCAGCATCGGGCAGCCGAGCCCGTGAAATCGCCCGCAGTGGGCCATGAGCGTGATATTGTGCTCATGCGTCTTGCCAAAGCCGACGCCTGGATCGAGGCAGATTCGCGACCGTTCAATGCCGGCGGCCAGCAACGCGTCGCGGCGCTGGGCGAGGTAGCGATAAACTTCCTCGACCACGTCGTCGTAGCGCGGGTCGTCCTGCATCGTCTGCGGCGTACCCAGCATGTGCATGGCACACACGCCGGCGCCGGTTCGAATGGCAAGGGGAATCATCTCTGGGTCGCCGGTAAGCGCGGTGACGTCGTTGATAATCTCAGCACCGGCGGACAAAGCGGCCTGGGCCACTGTAGCTTTGCTCGTGTCAATCGAGATTGGAACTAAGGCTCTTTGAGCCAGCCCTTCGATGACAGGCATAACTCGGCGCAATTCATCCTCCGCAGACACCGGTTCCGAATACGGCCGCGTGCTTTCGCCGCCGATGTCCAGGATGTTGGCGCCGTCGGCAACCAGTCGAAGCGCCTGGTCAATTGCTGCCTGCGAATCAAGGAACCGGCCGCCGTCTGAAAAGCTATCGGGAGTGACGTTGACGATCCCCATCAAGAGCGGACGTCGTGGGAGCTGCAGCGTGCGCGTCCGCAGTCGCCACGACGTGGCTCGCGCTGGAAATCGCTCCGCCAAGGAAAGATCGTGAGCAGCCATGGTCCGAAGGTAACATCAGCCGACCGCTGCCGCCAATCACCAGGGCTCTTCCATGGTCGTGACGATCTGC
>DASVCM010000717.1:0-6863 GCA_036381635.1 Lacipirellula sp. | reverse complement strand
TCGGCCTGGCTCTCGCCTTGGTAGAACAGCGGGGCGCCGCCGCCGGAGAAGGGCGAGCGGCTTAAACCCCAGTGGGCGTGGTACATGGACTCGGGTACGGCTTGGTGACGGTGCAGTGCGGCAGGTGCGACGGCGCCGGGCCAGGATGGCCCGGCTATATAGTCCGGTCAGGAGTGGCCGGACGCCCGGCGGCAGGCGACAATCCAGACAGTAGCATCGGCGCTAGCGGCTGCGGAACTTTTAGGGCACTGTCGGCCGCGCCCGCTTTCCAACAACTTCACCACCTTCGCAGGCGCCGGCGCCGCTAGCAGCCGTGCCTTGTAGTCGTCATGGCACGCCGCTGTTTTTCCGAGGAACCGATTGCCGGCCCGCAGGCGACGCTCGCCGGAACCGAGGCTCATCACCTGCTGCACGTCCTCCGCGCGACGTCGGGGATGCAAGTCGTCCTGTTCGACGGCAGCGGCGCGGAATTCGACGCGGAAGTCGCCAAGTGTAAGCGATCAACGGTCGAACTACACGTGCTCAAGCGCCGCGAAGTCAGCCGCGAACTTACGTTCTCGCTGTCGCTCGGGGTGGCGCTGCCGAAGGGAGATCGGCAGCGGTGGATCGTCGAGAAGGCCACTGAACTTGGCGTCACGCGGCTCGTGCCGCTGGTCACTGAGCGGAGCGAGAAGCTGGGAAGCGAGAAGCTGACGCGGTACGTCATCGAAGCGAGCAAGCAGTGCGGGCGGAATCGGTTGATGGAGATTGCGCCGGCTCAGCAGTGGACGGATTGGCTGGCATCGCGCGAGGACGCGTCGTGGAGCGGGCCGGTCCGCGCTTGGGTCGCCCATCCCTCAGGACGTGGCTTGGCCGCGTCGGACATCGGCCAACCGCGGCCGACGCTCATCGCCATCGGTCCTGAAGGCGGGTTGACGGATGGCGAAGTAGCGGAGGCGACCGCGGCCGGTTGGGAGCTGATTGGCCTGGGGCCGCGAATCCTGCGGATCGAAACGGCGGCGGTGGCGTTGGCGGCGGTATTGTCTGTCGGCCCCGAAGGGGCTTAGGCGTGTAGCGGCGGGCGATAGGCCCGCCGATTGAATTGCGCGTCCGTCTCCAACGCCCGTGAGGGCCGTAGGCAATCTATATTGATCCGCCTACGGCCCTTGCGGGCCTTTACGATGTAGCATCGCTGTCAACGGCGGGCTATCGCCCGCCGCTACATGCCTGCCGCCCTTCGGGCGTGGATTTGGCGATGCCGCACGATGATGCGGCTCGGGCTCCGCCCGGGGGTAGGGCGCCACCGGGGCAAAGCTTGTTCTGGTGGAAGCCGCCCCCCCGGGCGGACAAGCTTATGGAGTTGCTATCGCGGCGTGAGCCGCGGTTATTGCAGCCCCCGGCTTCGCCGGGGGGTAAGTCTCCACGAGGACAAACTCTGTCCCGGTGGAGACCGACCCCCGGCCAAAGGCCGGGGCTGCAAGTCATCGCGATAGCATCTGCATGAGCTTGGGAGCCCGGGGCTGCAATGTGGATTATCCTCAACGGCTGGGAAGAATCCTCCCCGGCGGTGTCTTCTCTTTAGATATCCGCGACAACCGGAGCTGGCATGCCGACGGTCGACGCCACGTTAATCGCCGAGATGTTCCAGCGGCACGCGTCGGCGCTTGCGCTGTACGCCAGCCAGTGGACCGCCTCGGCGGACGATTGCGTGCAGGAAGCGCTCTGCGAGCTCGCCCGCCAGCCGCAGGCGCCGGACAACCCGCCGGCGTGGCTGTACCGGACGGTGCGGAACCGGGCGCTAAATGCGGCGCGGTCAGCCCGGCGGCGGACGGCGCACGAGCAGGCGGCGGCTGAGCGGCGAGCGGCGAGGCGCTCGACGGCGCCCGACCCGGCGCTGGAGGCGAGCCTGGCCGACTTGCTGGCGGCGCTCGATGCGACGTCGCGCGAGATTGTGGTCCTGCGCGTGTGGGGCGGGCTCGCGTGGCAGGAGATTGCTGAATTGGTCGGCGGCTCGAAGAGCACGGCCCAACGACATTACGTTCAAGCCCTCGAACTGCTCCGCAAACATGGGGAGCCTCGACGATGTCCGATGAACTGAGACTGCCTGATGAACTGGCGGCGTGCGAAGCACGGCTGGCGGCGATGCGGCTGCCGGCAACGGCAATTGATCGCGATGAGCTGATGTATCGCGCGGGGTGGGCCGCCGGGGCCGAGACGGCCCGGCTCGCTGTGGGGAATTCCCCTCCCTTGAAGGTCGAAGAGGGGCCGCGGCGCCGAGGGGCTAGGGGAGGGATTCGGCTATTCGCTGCGTCACTAACGAGTGCCGCGGTCGCGGCTTCGCTGGCGGTCGTCATTACGTTGCAGTCGCGTCCCAATGATCCTGAACAAGTTGCCGTTGCCCCGCAGCCATCGGACGCGGCAACGACCGTCGTCGCGGAAACGCCGCGGCCTTCCACGGTAGCGGCAGCGACCGTTGAGCCGCCATCGCGCGGCAGGCGCCGTCTGCCAACGATCGACGTCGGCCTGTTGGCCCTGCGTCGCGACGCACTTTTTCGGGACGGCTCGTTGAGTGTATCGATGGCGTCGTCGCAAGGCGATCCGCCGGCGGCGGCGGCCAAGACCGCTCGCGAGCTGCTCGACGAGCTGCTGCCTGCAGATCCGGTCCAGTACACGCCGTCCTGGCCTTGGAGAAAGAACCTCGCGGGAGATTCGATATGAGTTTTCGATACGCACTGGCCGCACTGTTGTTGGCCGTCATCGCGCCCGTCAGCCGCGGCGAGCTTGTTGTCGAAGAGGAGGCCGGCGGCCAGCAGGGTTTGACCGTTTTCAAGATGACGGTCACGCCGGCCGGCGAGTCGGAGCCTGCGCTGAAACACCGGCTGGTCCCTGGACCGCTGGATTTGCGACCGGGCAACGCGGCGCTGTTCTATTGCCGCTCGTTTGCGGAAGGGAGCTTGTCGAGCGCGTGGAAGGCGGTCGAGAAGGAGTTCACCTACGACGAAATCCACGGCAGCGACCAGGTCGACGGTTGGTACGACGTTTCGCGGCCGCTGGACTCGATTCCGCTCGACAAGCTGCGCGAGGCGTCGGCCAGGTTCGACACGATCATGAAGCAGTTCGTCGAGCGAGGCGCCGAGCGGGCGGAGTGCAACTGGGGTCATTACATTCAAGAAGTTCGCGGGACGGACATCATCGCCACGCTGCTGCCAGAGATTCAGGAGTGCCGCTCGCTGGGCCGCGCCGTCGGCCTTCGCACGCGGTTGGCGATCGCCGAACGAGACTTCCCGCGAGCGATCGAGCACCTGCGGATTAACTACCGTTTGGGAAAGCATGTATCCGAGGCGCCATTTTTGGTGAGCGGGCTGGTAGCGATTGCGATCGCCAACACGGCCAATGCCGGCGTCGTCGAGCTAATCGCAACCGAGGGCTCGCCGAATCTGTACTGGGCGCTGGCCGAGATGCCGCGGCCCTACATTGATCTGCAGCCGTCGGTGCGGTTCGAGATGAGCCTCGGGCCGCGGATGTTTCCGTTCATGATGGAGCCGGAGAAGAAGCGGTACTCGACCGAGGAGTGGGCTCGAGTGTTGAGCGAGAGCCTACAGGAGACTTCAAAAGTGGCTTCCGGGACGCCCCATTGGAACGAGCTGGGCGCACAGTTGGCGGCGACGGGATTGGCGCTGCTTACTTATCCGGCGGCGAAGGAGCGGCTTGTCGAGGACGGGATGGATCGCGACGCCGTTGAGGCGATGCCGGTGGGACAGGTAATCGCGATCGACGCGGCGCGGGGATACCAGCAGCTTGCCGACGAGTTCGAGAAATGGTGGTACACGCCGTTTCCCGTCGCGCTGGAGGGGTCCAAGCTGGCCGACCTGAAGCTGTCGCGGATTAACAAGTTCGAGGGCGGTCTTGGGGAGATCCTAGCCAGCATGCTGCTGCCGGCGCTGAACGCTGCTCGCAACGCGCAGGTGCGGCTCGACTGGCAGTTGAACGCCCTGCAGACGCTGGAGGCCATTCGCATGCACGCGGCCGAGACGGGCAAGCTGCCGGCGTCGCTCGATGAGATCGACGTCGTGCCCGTGCCGACCAGCCCGCTCACGGGCAAGCCCTACGACTACCGGTTGGAGGGGGACACGGCGGTGCTCGAGCTGCCGAAGAACGATTTGATCAGGGACTTTGCGTGGCGATTCGAGATCAAGCTGGCCAAGGAATAACCGATGAACCTGCAAGGGATAAAGATGGCTACGCGAACGTGGACTTTGGCGGTGCTTGCCGCGGCGATTCTAGGGGCGACCCCGACCAGAATGCGGGCCGCCGAGAACGATGCGCTCGCGCCTTATCTTACCGACGACGTCGTGGCCGTGGGGCGCGTCGACCTGGAGCAGGTTGACTTGACGGCGATCGTGGAGGAGCTAATCCGCGTCAACGCTCTTTCAGAAGCAGAAGTCGATCAGCACCGGCGCGACGCGGCCCGCGCGCAAGACGTTGTTCGCGACCTGGTGAAGCGCGGGGCGCAGCGGGTGTATGCTCTGCTGCGAGTGCGCGACATCGCCGCCGGCGGGACGACGTGGGTGATGGAAACCGAAAGCGCCGAAAGTGCGGCGAGCTTGGCGAAGTGGCTCAACGAACGGCTGGCCGAGCTGGCGCCGTTGGGCGATGCGGCCCAAGTGCTGCCGAAGGCGGTGAAGGCGCAAGGCGCGGTCGTCGTCGGCGCCGCGAGCGACGAGCGGGTGGAGGAAATCTTTGACGAGCGCACCGATTCGCCGCGGCCTGAGGCCGTGGCCGCGCTGGAGTCGCTTGCCGACGCCGATGCGGGGCTGATCATCTTCGGCGACGACGACGGCCGGCGCGTCGTGCGCGAGCTGTTCCCGCAGATGCCGGCGCCGTTTATGGAGATCGACGGCGAGCTGCTGGCCGATGGCATTGCCTGGGGCAGCGTCCAGGTAAAGCTTCCCCCGGATGCTACGATTAGTCTCGTGATCGAGACAAGCAGTGACGAGACCGCGGCGGTGCTCGAACTGGCCTTCGGTAAGGCGCGGGAAATTCTGCGCGGGATGCTGTTGGCGGACAAGGTCGGGGGCCCTCCGGCGCACAAGGAGCGTGCGGCCGTGCTGCTGCCGATGCTGCCGCAACTGAAGCTCGAGCGGGATGGCGAGCGGCTGAGCATGACCTTCGGCGACGACGAGTCGGAACTGAAGTTCCTTCGCTATGCCCTGCCGGCCATGACGCAGGACATTCGCGAGGATGCGTATCGTGCATCGCGGATGAACAACTTCAAGCAGATCGCCCTGGGGCTGCTGAACTATGAATCGGCGAATAAGAAGTTCCCCACGCAGGCAGTGTACAGCGAGGATGGCAAGCCGCTGTTGAGCTGGCGGGTGATGATCTTGCCCTATTTGGAGGAGATGGCGCTATACAAGCAGTTCAAACTGGACGAGCCGTGGGACAGCGAGCACAACCGGAAGTTGATCGAAAAGATGCCGGCGGTATACGCCGATCCTGATCCGAGCGTGCAGACTGCGGCGGGCGCCGGCAAGACGACCTTCCTGTCCACTGTCGGCGAGGGGTTATTCTTTGAAGATCGGGAGCCGCGGACGTGGCGGTCGATCACCGATGGAACGTCGAATACAGCATTGCTTCTGGAAGCGGCGCCAGAGAGAGCCGTCCCGTGGACCAAGCCTGAGGACCTCGAGGATCTGGCGGGCGTGCTCGAGCGCAAGGACCGCGACTGGTTCACCGCTGGCTTTGTCGACGGTCACGTGCGGATTTTGAGCACGAAGAATGATGCGTCGGTCTTGAAAGCGCTGCTGACTCCAGCGGGTAAAGAGGTGGTGGAGCCGTCGGAGATCAAGTAAGCCACGAAATGCTTCTTAACCGCGGATTACGCGGATGGCGCGGATATGAAATACATGGCCGCAAAAAGGCGCAAAAGGCGCACACAATGGAAATGAGGTAGATAGCTCTCTTTTTGCGTCTCTTGTGCCTTTTTGCGGCTGTCTTCTATCTGGTTCGTGAGCGTCGCGTCAGGAGGGAGACCGCGATCAGCGTGGCGAAGCCGCGCGGGATGTCGACGATTCGAGTCGGCCGGTTTGCCGGCGCCGCCCATGGTGTATACTCCCGGTCGGAGGAACTGCTCATGGGCTTTCGACTGCCGGCGTTGTGTGTGCTCGTCCTGATGGCCATCGGCAATCAGCGTCCAAGCGTCGCTGCAAACATTGCAGATTTTGTGGACTTCTCGCTGCGCGACGGCGACGCGACGCTCCTGCCGGGCAGGCTCTACGTGCCGCCCGAAGCTGTGGCGGATCCGGCGACGCCGCGGCCGCTCGTTCTGTTTATGCACGGCTCTGGGTCGAGCGGGACGGACAACGTCACGCAGGTCGCCGTCAGCAGCATGAATAACCTGTTCAACGAGGCGCAGCGCCGCGGCGTGTTCCTCTACGCGCCGCAAACTAACTTCGGATGGACCAGCTCGATTGTCACGGACCGGGTCATGACGATGGTCGAGCAGTCGCTGGTCGAGTACAACGTCGATCCCAGGCGGCTCTATGTGACCGGCCTGTCGATGGGCGGCGGCGGCACGTGGAATATGCTGAATCGTTACGGGAAGCGGTTCGCCGCCGGCGTGCCGATCTGCGGCGTAACGCCCGGCAGCGACTTTGAGCCAACGAACTTCCTCCACGAAGCGACCTGGGCGTTTCACGCCCGCAACGACGGCGTCGTTTCGGTCGTATCGACGCGAAACGTGTTCGACAGCATTGTCGCCGCCGCGGGACAGACGCCGCCGGCGGAGTATCCGACGGTTTTCCAAGCCGGCGAGCCGACCTACACGTTTCCGAACCTCGACGTGAAGTACACCGATTATCGCTTCGGCGGACACAACATCTGGA
>DASVCM010000716.1:0-3065 GCA_036381635.1 Lacipirellula sp. | reverse complement strand
GCGTTCGGTAATCGTAAGCATCCCGCCCACGCCGCCGGTCATCTGCTGCCGGAGGTTGCCGAAGCCCGACTCGATGCGGCGGCGGGCTTCGTCCTTGCCGAGGGAATGGGGTAGGTTAACAGTAACGGGGCGGCCCATGGTTTGCTCCTGTCGCAGATGCGGACGCCTCATTGTGAGCACAAAAGGCGCCATAAGTCGCGGTCGGTTCAAACTTGTCACGTCGAGGTCTTCCGAGACGTCCGCCCGCAAGTCTGCATGGCGGACCCCTCGGCAGACCTCGGGGTGACGAAACTGACCTCCTGCGGGAATCCGGTAAGATTCGTTTCATGAACAAGGCGTTCATCAAAGAGCCGGAGTTCGACGGGCGGGCGTATTGTCCGCGATGCGGAACGCTGGGAAGTCCGGTAGAGCATGGGCCGCTTGATACGCACATTCGGCCGGAATCCCGGAACAAGCTGGGCGACTCCGCGTGGTTCTGCGGCTACGCTCACTGCGAAGTAGCGTACTTCAATCTGTTTGAAGCCGTGGTGACCGCCGAGGAGCTGAAGGCGCCCGTCTATCCGCTCGACCTCGACGCGCCGATTTGCGCCTGCTTCGGCCTGACATACGACGACGTGGAAGCCGATGTGCGCGGCGCAGAGCCGGTGCGAATTCGCGAGCTGCTGGCCAAGAGCAAGTCGCCCGCGGCGCGGTGCGAGGCGATCGCCGCCGACGGCCGATGCTGCATGGGGGCCGTGCAGGAGCTTTACATGCGGTTGCGGTCAGCCGCTTCGTGAGCGGCGGCGAACTCGCCCGTCTCGCAGGCGATGCGGCCTTTCGACGTATCCAGCAGCAGCCGGCCGGCGTCGTCGATTCCCGCGACGCGCCCCGCAATGGTTTCGCCGCCGATAGTTATTGATCGCACTTTGCCGAGATAGGCGAGGTTGTCCTGAACTTCCTTCACGAGCGATGACGTCAGGCCGTGCGCTTCGAAGTCGGCAATCACCTCGGCCAGTCGCTCGCTGACCGCCTCAATCACCTTTTCGACGTCGTAGTTCTTGCCAAAAGCTGCCCGCAACGTGGTGGCGGGATGGCGGAGGTCGCTGGGCAATTCGGCTAAGTCGAAATCCACATTAATGCCGACGCCGATCACCAGTGCGTCGGCGCGCGATCCGCTGATCAATTGCTCACAAAGCACGCCGCCTACCTTTTGGTCGCTGACGAGCAGATCGTTAGGCCACTTGATGCGGAAGTCGGCGGCGTAGGATACCACGTCGCGCAGCCCGCGGTGGACGCCGACGGCCGCCGGCAGCGCAATGGCGGCGTACGCGATGGGCGGCTTGCGTACCGGCCAGGCGAGGCTCATCCAGGCGCCGCCCCGCGGGCTATGCCAGGCGCGCCCATGCCGGCCGCGGCCGGCGAATTGCTCAGTGGCCGTCACGAGCAGCGGCTCGTCGAGCCCATTTTCTGAGAGCCGCCGCGCTTCGCTATTCGTCGAATCGATAATCGCGTAATGGATGCGGCGGATCATGTTGCCTCCTGGCTAAGCCGTTGTAATCATTCGTCCGTTTCGTCGCGGAGCTTGATCGTCGCGGTCACCGGAAAATGGTCGGAGGGAAAGCGGCCGCCATACTGAGTGCGGACGATCTTGGCCTCCTTGGCTTCCCAATGATCAGTCACGAGTACTGCGTCGATTTTGGCGGCGTTCCGGGCGCGACCGAAGCCGTTGAAGGTGCCAAGATCGGTTTCGTCAGGGTGCACGGCGGCGAACGTATCTTCGAGGCGGCCTGTTTCGAGAAGCGCGTGGAACGCGGGACTTTGTGGCGCAGCGTTGAAATCGCCCGTGACGACGGCCGGCGCGTCGTCGCCGGCGAGCTCGCGGATGCGGTTGCCCATCAGCTTCCCCGAGTTGCGGCGAGCCAACTCCGACTCATGATCCCAGTGGGTATTGAAGTAGTAAAGCCGCGCGCCGTTTGTGCGATCGAGGAGCTGAACCCACGTGCAAATCCGCGGCAGGTTGTTCTTCCAACTTCGCGAGCCGGGGACTTCGGGCGAATCGGAGAGCCAAAACGTGCCGGCGTCGGCGACGTCGAACCGCGAAGCGCGGTAGAGGATGGCCGAGTACTCGCCGCCGCCGCCGGCTTCGCGGCCGACGCCGATGCGATGGTACTCGGGCAACTCGTCATCGAGCACGTCGAGCTGGTCGCGGAGGGCTTCCTGCAGGCCGATCAGATCCGGGTCGCTTTCCTCGATCACATTGACGACGAAGTCGCGGCGATGGGGCCAGGCATTTGCGCCGTCGTCGGCCGTGCCGTAGCGGATGTTGAAGCTCATCACCCGAACCGGTTCGCCGGCGGCGGCCGCGGCGGCGGATAGCGAGATTAACAGTGCAAGGGTGAGGCAGTGTTTTCGGTGCATCGTGTTGCGTTTCGTTGAGTGGGTAGATTTAGCCGCGGGGCTTGCCCCGCGCGCCCGCCGCGAGCGGCGGGGCTAAATGGGGGTGGTGGTTGGAGATCATGGCAAGTGGCCGTGATTGGCGGGTGTAACCAGGCGTGGGTACAATTGCCTGTATGCGCATTCGCACCATCCCCCAAGTCTACCGAAACGTCAACCGGTGGCGGGAGATCCTGGGCATCTTGAGCAAGTATGGGCTCGCCGGCTGGCTGAGCCGCATCGATCTGACCTTCGCCAAGGGACTGCTCAAGAACCGCAATGGCGAGATCCTCGCTTCGGCAAGCCGCGAGACGCGGATTCGGCTGGCCTTGGAAGAGCTGGGGCCGACGTTCATCAAACTCGGACAGATTATGAGCACGCGGCCCGACATTGTCGGCGCCGAGCTGGCCGAGGAACTGGAGAAGCTGCAGACGCGCGTGCCGCCGGACCCAGCCCGGGTTGTGCGCGACTTCGTCGAGGAAGAGCTTGGCCAGCCGATAGCCGACATGTTCATCGAGTTCTCCGAAGAACCGATCGCCTCGGCGTCGATTGGCCAGGTGCATCACGCGCGGCTCGTCACCGGCGAAGAAGTCGCGGTGAAGGTGCAGCGGCGCGACATCGCCCGCCGGGTGCGGGTGGACCTCGACATTCTG
>DASVCM010000715.1:0-12792 GCA_036381635.1 Lacipirellula sp. | reverse complement strand
GGCGCGACCGTGGAACGACGAGCGCCGCGCCGACGAAAACCGTCGTGATCGAAGGCTCTGGCACGGCCATTTGGGAGGGCGAGGCGCCCGCCGAGCCGCTGCCAAGCTGCCGTTGCCACGCCAGGAAGTCGGCGCCGTCGGAGTCGCCGTCGTCGTCGGCGTCGCTGCCAGGAGTCGGGCCGAAGGCATCTTGCCACTTGATGAGGTCATCACCGTCGACGTCGCCGTCGGCGTCGAAGTCGGCCGTGAAGCTGGCGGCCACGCGCAGCGACACGGTCGTAGGTTCGTAGTCGACGACCCACCGTAGACCTTCGTCCAGCGACGGCAGCGCGAGCGCGCTGAATTCGCCCGTGACGCCGCCGGCGGCGGTGAGAATCGGAAACTCATCCTCGAGCTGCGGATCGGCTGTCGAGGCCAAAAGAAACTCCAGTGCGCCGTCCACCTCGGCGGCGCCGGTGACGGCCAGCACGCCGTGCTCGGTCAGGGACAGGGCGCCGCCGGACCAGATCTTCAAATCGGCGCCCACCGACACCTGGTTGAGGCCGCCGATGGCGAGCCTCCCCGCGCCGCCGGCCGCCGCGCTTGTGCCGCCAATGGCCAAGTTCGACGACACATTCCACTCGCTAGCCACGGTCGTGAAGCCGTTCAGCACGAAACCGACGACGTTCACCGTCCCCGCGCTTCCCGGCTGGGCGGCGATGTTCGCCGAAAGACTGTCGACTCTGCCGGCCGAGCTCAACGTGGACGCTGGAAACGGGACCTCGGTTGCCTGCAGGGTGACTTCCCCCGCGCCGGCGTCGCCCACGATCAGGTCGCCCGTTAGCCAGATGCCGTGAACTATCGCCGTGCCGCTGCCGCCGGAACTCTGGCCAAGGACGACGCCGGCCATGGTAGCGTCGCCTTGAGTAGTGAAGGAGCCAAAGGCACTCGACCGCGTCCCGGCCTGCAGCTCGAGCCGTCCACGCCCGGCGCCGCCGATGACCACTGGGGCGCTGCTCGTCCAGCTACTCACGTGATCGACGATGACGTGGCCCTCGGAACCAGCGCCCGTTCCCAGGCGAGCGCCGGCGGTAATCAAGCCCGCATCGAGCAAGGTGAGCCGCGCGTTGCCATGTGAGCCGACGGGCATGTTGGTTTGCACCTCGGCGACGCCATGGTCGAGCGTCAGATGCGCCGCGCTGCCGGCCGCCGGCTCCACGCTCAAACCGCCCGTCGTGTATCGATGAGGAAGCTGAAATAAGCTTGGCGGGTCGAACAAGAACCGAACGTCCCCTCGGCCGACGAACAAATCTCCCACGGTGTAATTGGCCGCGAGATCAACGTTGTAAGCGGCGTCCAGACTGAAGCCCGCGCCCTCGTTCGCCGCATCGGGAACGCCGAAGGGCAACCAATTGGAACCGGCCGCATAGCTTCCGCCTGCCGGATCGTTCCATTCATAAAACAGCCCGAACTGGGCGCGGCACATGTCGGCTGGCGCCATGGCCAGAACCGCCGCGATCGCCAACGCCATCGGAGTGCGTCGCATAGCACGCCCTCCCTGCGAGAGGAGAATTGCCGAGGGACTTTTTTCGACCGGAGCAAGGCGCCGATCGAAGGCCCGGATTATCGCAAGGATGGCGGACGATGGCAAAGAATGCAGGGCGCGCCGATGTTAAAGCGATTCTAAGCGCCCCACGGCCGCAGCCAGCACGGTATTTCGGCGGCGAAGGAGCGTCGCTGCGACAGCAAGGCTCGTCGCGGCAAGGACAAAGGCGCCAGGCTCCGGCACGCTGCTGGCGGCCGCCTCGGCGGACACGCTTCCCAGTTGCCGCTGCCACGCCAGCAGATCGGCGCCGTCGGAGTCGCCGTCGTCATCGGCGTCGCTGAGCTCGTTGACGCCGAAGTCGCCGGTCCACTCGACAAGGTCGGCGCCGTCGACGTCGCCATCCTGGTCGAAGTCGGCCGCGGGCGGCGTTCCGCCGCCAGGGCCGACGGGCGTCGCCGGCGGCAAGTCGCCGACGTCCACGTTGCCGGTGAGAAACTGAAAGCCGCTAACAGTCCCCTTGGGAATAAGTCGTACCTGCCCGGTCGCCAGATTCCACTCGACCTCGGTCGTTCCGGTGTACGTGCCGTCCGGGGCGTAAGAATTGTAGCCGTACTTCAAGATTTCGCCCGGCGTGACCTCGTATTTCTCGCTTACCAGCGTCGTCGAGCCGTTATCCTGAGTGTCGGTTTCGTAGCGAGTAATACGGGCCGGCGTCATCTGCCAGAAGGCCCGCACGCGCGGGGCGCCTTTCGCATCGGTCTCGACGATGTGCAGGTCCATCGTGCTGTAAATCTCGCCGCTCGCCGCGCCGAAAAACAGGTACGGGGAGGAAGAACTCGAGACGCCGATGACTCGCATCGCCGTCACCGACGGAATCGGGTTGTCGCGCGGATCATTGGGCGTTGGATCGGGCGGCGTAAACACGCCGATGCCAAATTCCTCGATGTCGAGCCAATCCCTTCGACCCGCGTCGAACGAAGAGCCGGGAACGCCGGTGAGCTTCAAATACAATTCGGCTTGCGCCGCGCGGACCGACAGCAGCGAGATCGCCGCCGTCATGAGGAGGCGTTTCATGATAGTGTGTCCTCAACGAAGGATGCGACAGTCGGCGCACGGGCCGTCGGTCCCTGATGGCCGGCCAGCGGCCAACGCGCGGTCCAGTGCGCCGGGAGAGAACAACTCACGACGGCCCCTACGGGCTACCAGATTAACTGTGGGCAGCGGGCGAGTTAAGTAAAAAACCGGTAAATCTCATCGTGCGGGCGCCACAGCAGCAGGCGAGCCATGCCAGCGCCAGGGCATTCGGCTCGGGGGCCTGCGCGACCGCCGACGCCGCGAGCGCTGCACTTCCCAGTCGCCGCTGCCACGCGAGGAAGTCCGCTCCGTCGGTGTCGCCGTCTTCGTCGGCGTCGCTGAATCCATTCACGTCGAAGTCTCCGCGCCACTTCGTCAGGTCATCGGCATCGACCTGCCCGTCGGCGTCGAAGTCGCCCGGCAGCGCCGGATTGGCCAGGCTCGCGAGGCTTCCATTCGGGTTGTACGCCACGGTATCGAGCCAGACCTCGATCGACTCGCCTGCTGTGCTCTCGTCGCTATAGAAGAAGATCGAATCGATGTATGCGTTGGGTCCGTCGATCCCGCCGTTGCCGCCGGAGAAACTTTCCCACTGCTGGGCGTCGGCCAGGTTCCACTCGTACAGATGCCACTTGCCGTCGGCGATCACCGGCAGCGACGCGCTCACCTCCAAGCCGGTGGCGCCGATGACGCCGTCATCGATCCCCATCCCCACTTCCAGGTCCGTTGCGGTCGTCTTCAGAAAGAACCCGACGAACCCGTCGCGACCGAGCGCATGGTCGTCGCCGCCAATTTCGACGCGGTTGTTCAGCGGATTGCCGCCGCCGGAGACGTGCCGCAGCCGCGCGCTTGTCGACTCGTCGCGAACCATCACAATCCGCTGGCCGCCAGCGCCCGACTGCGCCTCGGCCTCGGTGTATTCGGCCACACTCGCCTCGGTGATGCCACGGGTCGAGCCGCTCGAAGCGAATGGCGCCCAGGTGAACCGCCCTTCCCCGCCGTCGAAGCTGTCGATGATCGTCAGTCCCGTCAGCACCGGATCGGGCGGCGCGGCGCCCGGCCGCGGGGGCGCCGGCAGTGGCGTGTACGCCGGGTTCGGCGTTGCATATACGCCCAGATGATTCGCCACGCTCCGCTCGCTGCCGCGCTGCTGGCTCGTCGAGCCGTCGCTCGGGCTGTTCACCACCCGCGGCGCTCCGCCGTCGCCGTCGCCGAAGACCAGCGTCGTGCTCCCGCCGCCGTCGAGGTTGATCGCCTGATCGACGCCGAAGGCGATCAGCATGTCGGCCATGTCGTCGGTCCGCATCCCCTCCGAAAAGTTCGTCTGCCGGCCGTCGACGGTCATCAGGAAGATGTGTCCGTTCGAATCGTCGACGCCAATCGCCGAATGGGGATTGAGCGTGGTCGTGTAACTGCCCGCGGGCGTCACATTGACGCCGTTGTGAACGAGCCGTTGGTTGCCGCTCACCGCGTTGCGCGAGCCGCTGGGGTACGTGCCATTGGTGCGCACCACGGCCGAGTTATCGTGCCGCACGATGAACGAAGGATGGCCGCTCACGCCGGGCGAGGCGATGGTCCCGCCGCTCATCGCCAGCCCGTTGACGCTGGCGTACGCGCCGGTGTTGGTCGAATAAAAGTCGCCGTTGATCGCGACGGCCAGATCGTGCGTGTTTAGAAAACTGCTCGTCCGCTGCCGCGTGAACTCCTCCGGATCGGCGCCATTGCCGGGCGTGCCGAAGAACGACACGCCCGGCGCATCGGGATCGATCTCGACAATGTGGATCGACAGCTCGCGCGGCAAAACATACGGCGACGGGCTGCCCAGCGACTGCGTGATCTGATAATGCGTCACGCCGATAAACGGCTCCGCCGTCTGCGTAATCGGCGCCAGCCACGCCGGCAGGGCGGCGCGCAGCGACGCCGCGGGGAGCAGGAGCAAAAGAAGAACACACGCAAATCGGCAGGCAGGCATGCGGCGTAGCGGCGAAGTCAGGCGGGGCAGTTCGGGCAAGCGCGTATGACTCCACTATGCCTGAAACCTGCGACCCCCGCCACCCAAGAACCGACTCGCTACGGGAGTTTCAGCTACGCGGCGCTCTCGCTAGGCTTGACGATCACCACATGGTGAAATCCTTTCCAAAATTGGCCGACCAGATAGCAAGATCATCGCTGTCGACGTCGCCATCGCCGTCGCAGTCGCCGTCCGTGAAAGTGCTGTTGGGACCGGGATCAAGCATTTGCTGCCACGTAAGAAAATCAACGCCGGCGACTACGTTATCTAGATCAATGTCGCCCGGCAATATGACAAATATAAAGTAAAAAGCGCCGCCGGCGGCGCCGTCACCCGACGGAAAGCTGCGGGACGGGTGCCACAGCGCGTGGACGAAACCCCACTCGCTATCCAGAGCGTTGCCGTACGCATCATGGATGGTTCGTGGACCGTCAACGTTCAATCCAATCTCGAAAATGTCGGTCGGGAACCGATTAGCCAGTGAGTCGGCATCGTCGGGACTATCGAATCTCCATCGAGCGGTGAAGGTTAGAGGATCGAACTGGTAGTCGACAATGTTCCAGTCGCCTGTGTACGTAATTCCAGTCTGCCCGCCGACCAGTACTAGGTCCGTCGAAGCCACGTCGACCCATTCGGAGAAGACGATCTCGAGTGTGTCCGCGCCCCCAACCGGAACAGTGCGGAATTGGTGAATCCCTTGAGCGAACGCTTGGCTATAGCTGAAGGGGTCATGCACAGAAGCCGATCCGCTAATGATGACATCGACGACCTTGGCCAGTCCCACTTCCGTGGCGCCGATGTCCACCGGCCCTCGATTCGCCTTGCTCAACGGCAAATCAAACACCCGCGGGAAGCCGGGACCGCGTTGGTCGAACTCCGTCGGATTGTAAATGGCGGAGGGATCACCCGCGTCGACGGCCGGACTATTGTGCAGCGGCTGATGAGTGAGCATCGGCTGGCCGCCCGGGAGGATCGGTCCGCCGTGGTAGCCCAACTCGGACAACGCGGGGGCGTCGCTGTAAATGTTGAACAGCGGGCTGGCCGTTGACGGGCGAGTGGCTGTGCTGGTCCCCAAGAGATTGAAGCTAGACGTGCTTTCGATGGCGCCGGCGATGTTATTGGCCGGCGAAGTGATGAGTTCCGCCTCGCGATTGCCGGAAACAATCGAGTTATGGAGCGCTGTGCTGACTCTCTGGAGCGTCGCGTCAGGATCGCTAAACAATCCGCCGCCGTCAGGCGCCCAATTGTTGGTGATCGTCACAAAGTTGAAATCGGCGTCAGCCAGCCCCGTTGTCAGTGGATTATCCCAGGGTGTCATTCCAACCCAGACGCCGCCCCCCTCGACAAGCGCGGAGTTGCCGGAGATCGTCGTCTCCTCGATGTTGACCGTTAGAAGGTCCGCTCCGAACAAGGGATCACTGCTTATCCACAGACCGCCGCCGCGACCAAGCGTTTCAAAAAACGTTTCGGAGCCTGCCATGTTTCCAACAATTGACGAATGGCTGATGTTAGCTTGCCCGGGAAACTTCGAGACGATGTAGGCGCCTCCTCCATCGCGAACTGCCGTATTCTCCACAATCATCGTGTTGATTACGTTCAGGGTCGGTGCTGATTCAATGCCGTGCAGATCTATAAAGAGTCCGCCGCCGACTCCAGAGTTGAGGTCGTCGCCGTAAATCTCCAGCACGTCATTTCCAGCCACAAGACAGTTTTGAAGCGTGAGGTCCGCTTCTCTATTAAGCAGGGCGGCCATGCCTCCGCCATTAAAGGTCGCAGTATTATTCAGCAGTTGCGAATCTGTCACAATCGCATCTTCGACATCTTCGACATAGATGCCTCCGCCGTTTGTCGATGCGGAATTCTCCTCGATGATCGTTCGTTCAATTTCGAGTTGACCGCGAAAAAAGGCTATCGCGCCTCCAGCTATTCCCGCGTGGTTGTCTCGCAAGACGCAATCTTGCAGAGAAAGAATCGCGAACTCGTTCGGGCCAAGGGAACTGGTAAAGAAGACAATGGCTCCGCCAGAGTTGGCTTCGCCATTTATCATCGTCAGGTTCTTGAGAGCCACCTTGTTGTCTGTCGACAAAGACGGCGCCAAGTCGATTCGGAAAGTGCTCGCACGATTATCGCGGACATCAAAATTCTGCGAGCCGTCGAGCGTGATTCCGGCTGGAAGCATGCTGGCGTCGATCGTCACCTCGTCGCTAATGAACAGTTCGCCTTCAGTCAGCGCGATCGTCCCGCCGTTGAGGCCGTGGGCAGGATCAATGCTGAAATCAATGGTGGTGTCGGGAGCAGTATCCTGATTGGCTGCAGCAACCGCCTCTCTCAGGGTCGTAACGCCGTCTCCTGCAATCTCGTTATCCGCCGGCGACGTTACCGTAAAAGAAGCCAGCATTTGACGGTCCTCGAACTGCTCAAAATGGGCTCTCCGCTGATAGCTGTGAATCCTTTGCGACGAGCGCTTCCTTAAAAGTAGCCCGACGCCGGTAAACAACATCATCCATGAGTCGCGGAAGCCTCGCATGACATTTGCTCCTTTTGCAATCCGTGCCATTTACCTTCTGGATTTAGCTTGCGCGAATAAGATGGCCATTCCCAACACCAAGATTGCTGCAGTAGAAGGCTCAGGCACTATAGACCCAAGTACGACGAAGCGATGGTCAACAAAGTCAAGTACGTCTGATAGATCAGTCAAATCGAACCATCCAATTCCAGGTTGAAATGCGATATAGTCGGGTTCTCCAAAATCCATGTTGTTGCGCGGCGCAGAACCGTAGCCGCTAGACGTAAAGAGCCCGCTGCCGAACACGAGCGCATACCAACCTGGACTTAGCGATAGCGACAGTTCGCCATAGACTTCGGCAGAAGGTAAAGGAAAGTCGAGAACCGCGGCGCCAAGCACGTCAGCCGTAGAGAGACTGGCCGAATTCGGAAAGTCCTCGGCGCTGTCCAGTCTGACAAGGGCGCCAAAGAATGTGCCGTTAGCTGGACTAGTAAAGTGCCCGCCCACCTGCGAAGTGATCGCGGGTTGGAGTAGCTCAAAACGTACGCCCGTAAAGACGAACGGGTTGATGTTAGTACCCGGTACCGAGCCTTGGGATACGCCGGTCGGCCCCAAAGCTGCGCTTTCATAAATAACAGCGGCCCAGGCTGCGCCAGAACGTGCCGCAAGAATTCCCAGCAGAGCAAGAGCAAACGCCCACCTGAGGGAAAATAGAACGAATCGAATAGTCTTCATTGGGTCGCCTCCATCGTGAAATCCTGGCCCGGCAACCCCCCACGTCGGCCAAACTAGTCAATCGCTATGGCGTCGTCAAGAAAATTCCCTTCCGTGATCCGACGATGTAAGACGCAACCAGCGACATTGATGCAAATACCCCAATCGAGGCGCATGAAGATGCGTACGTGAGCGCTTCTCGTCACCTACTAGACGCAAACAGGCGCGCGAGGCGGGCAGGTGAAGTGGACAAGAATATCCTAAATGGTGAGCGCGCAAAAACCGTCAATGTCGCCGCGAAGTCCTCGCGAAGCGCGTCGACCGAATCCGCGAAGCACGGCCACGGCCACAACGCTCACCAGCGTTGCCGCACCCGCAGGCTCCGGCACGCCGGTCGCCGTCGTCACAGCCGGCGCGCTGCCCAGTTGCCGCTGCCAGGCGAGAAGGTCGGCGCCGTCGGAGTCGCCGTCGTCGTCGGCGTCGCTGCCGGCGGTCGGGCCGAAGTCCGCTTGCCACTTGGCGAGGTCATCGCCGTCGACGTCGCCGTCCACATCGAAGTCGGCCGAGAAGATCGGCCCCTGGACTACAGCGAGTTGCACCGCCGTCGGAGCGTAGATGACATCGAGCAACAGGCCCGCCGGCATGCCGGCCGGCTGCGTCACCGCGGTAAAGGCGCCGCTCACGCCGCCGGGCGCCGATAGGATTTCGAACATGTCCCCGAGCATCGGAATGTATCCGTCAATCGTGGACAGCTTGAGTGCACCGGCGAGCGTCGCGGCGCCGGTGAGCGAGAGCCGGTCGTACTGGTTGGCGGCCGTGCCGCCGAGCTCCAGCATCCACGAACCCGTAGCCGCCTGCTCAAACGCGGCGGCCGAGACCTCCCCCGGCGAGGCGCCTAGCACCAGCGATCCTTGATTCTCAAGCGTTACGCCCACGTTGGCGCCGCTGGCTACCGTGAGTGTCGCTCCGCCGAGATTCACCAGCGAGGCTGCTCCCATAAACGTCGCCCCCGCGGCGATCGTCATGTCCTGCCGCAAGTGGAGGTCGGCGGCAAGATTCACCGCCCCGCCCGATGGGAACGTTCCCAAGGCGTCGATCTCGGACGGCGCATTGCTGACCTCGATCACGCCGCCAAACGATTGCGCCGCGTTCGATCGATACACGCCGCCGGCAAACACAACCTGCGAGCCCGCCGTGTGCTGCAGCCCAAAGCCGTCGACGAACGCCTCGCGATGCACGCCGATGTTCAGCGTGCCGTCGAACGGCTCAAGGCCGCTGCCGCGGAGCGTGAGGTTGCCGTTGACGGCCTCCAGCACGCCGTTGCCGCCGGCGCCGTCCCAGTCGTAGCCGGCCGGCACGCTCGCGCGATCGAGGACCAGCGTCCCGCTGGAACCAGCCGAAACGCGGCCGTTGTTCATCAACTGGCTGGCCGCCACCAGCCCGAATCCCTGGATGACGCCGTCGTTGGTAATCGTGGCGCCGGTCAGCTCTCCGCCGCGCATGTCAACGGCTGCGACCACGCTGGTATTCCACGCGTTGTCCATCAGCAGCTCGCCATCGTCGTCGGCGGTTCCCAGGAAGTTGAGATCCGCAATGGCTCCGGTCACCCGCAGCGTGCCGTTATCGGCCCGGACTTCCGCCGTGCCCGGGCCGTCCACCGTCGAGCCGATGACGCCGAAGCCGTACAGCGCGCGGCCGGCCGGAAGGCGCAGGATGCCGTTGCCGATCGAACCATTGTTGATCGTGTTCGGATCCGTCAACGATCCCCCCGCGAGCGTCAGCTCTCCTCCCGCCGAACTGATCGTAACCTGGGCGCCACCGCCCACGTCAATCCGCGCATTCGACTGCCCGCGCCCGCTCACGCTCAGCAACCCGTCGATATTCACATCCGAGCCGAGCAGGAAGACGCCGTTCACCGCGTCGCCGTTGTAGTCGATGTGGCCATGCTCGGTGACGGTCCACTCGCTGTCGGCGTCGGTCAGGTTGACCGTCAGCCGCCCCGCGTCCTCGATCGAGATCGTGTTATTGCCCGACGGATTCCCATAGTCGTGCATCGTCGCCAGATTTAGCACCACGGGCACGTCGACCTGAATGACGTCGCCATCCACATCGCTCGCGCCGCCGTCCAGGTCGACGGCCCCGGCGGGCATGTTGATCGTCGTCGCCTCTTCAAAGAAGACCGTGTCGCCAAACAACCACGTCCCCGCGCCGGTAAACGATGCGTTGTCAGCTCCATTGACCGAATCGAAGAACGTCCAATCGTTGGTTCTCAATACCGATCCCGTCGCGATGTTGACGTTCGCGTCCGCGAGGAACCGCACTTTGGCAAGGACGTTCGACTGCCCTGAGCCGCTGACCAGCAGCGAAGCGCTGCCGGGATCAAGATCGTCGCCGACGTTCATCACGTCGCCGGCGACGCTCGGCTGCACGAGGCTGTCTTTGCTCAAGTGCAGCGTGCCGTCCATGATCCAGGTTTCGTGGACGCCCAGATCGACGGCGAGCGCCCCGTGGTTGGTGATCGTGCCGTCGTACCGCTGCGGATCGCCCGGCGCCTCCAGGTAATCGGCCAGCACCGTCAGCGCGCCAAACCGTTCGATCGTCGTGGCGCTTTCATCCCAGTTGAACCGCTCGACGTCGACCGTCGAGGCGCCCGTCACCGTCAGCCCGCCCGCGACGGTGATCTGCGTGTCGTTCGCGAGCCGGTCGACGTCGTCGAGCAAATCGCCGCCGGCTAATGTCAGCAATCCGCTTATCTCCACGACGCCGTCATCCACCAGCGTCAGCGGCGCTCCCTCGTCGAGCACCATCGGCGCCATCACGAACGCATCGCCGTCCACGTCCACCCGCCCCGCGCCGAGCACCCGCAGCCGCGAACCGTTCAGCACCGGCGCCGCCTCGCCGGCTTGGATGAGATTGAGATCGCCGCTGGTCCCCAGCTCCCACTCGCCGTCGTCGACGAGGACGTTCAGCGCCCCGCTGACGTTTATCGTGTGGTTATGCGTGTCGCTGCCGCCGGTGTCGATGTGGCCCACGTCGAGAAAGAACGGCACGCCGTAGTTCACCGTCGTCGTTCCGCCGTCCCACTTGTACGTCTCCGAGCTAATGAACGTTTGACCCGTCACCACCGCGTTGTGCGCTTGGATGATCGTTCCCGGCCCGGTCATCGAGCCGCCGGCGCCTTGGTTGTATGTAATCGGCCCGCCGGCAATCGCCAGCGTCGCGCCGTTCTGCACCGTCACGCCGGCGCCGTTCCACGTGCTCGGAGCGTTTACTTGCAGCGTCGAGCCGGCGCCCACGATGATCGCCGCATTCACATCGACGTCGCTGCCGCTGATCTGCGACGTCCCCGTGGCGGCGCCCACCTCCACCGTGCCGCCCAGGGTCCACTCGCCTCCTACCTGCCACGTCCCGCCATTGAGATGGGTCAGCCCGTTCAGCACTCCGTCGGCCGCCGAGCCAACAAGCATCTGCAGCGAACCGCCGCTGCCGATGGTCAGCTCATTGAATGGGTCCAGATCGAAGTCGTCGGCGCTGATGCCCACCATCTTGCCGGCATTGACTGTGAGCGTCGCCGCCGGCCCCATCGTGAAATCCGTACTTGGAAAGATGTTGGCGTCGTTGTTGAACACGATGCCGCCATTGTTGGTAATTCCCTGCGATCCGCCCTGCTGGAAGAACGCGTCGAACACCAGCGTCTCGTCGGTTTCGTCGAGCGTGATCAGCCCCGCGTTGAAGAACGAGCCGCCGCCGATATGCGCCGGCGCCGCCGGTTGCGGCGGGATGCCGCCGGCCCCCGAGTTCACGTTGATCACCCCGCCGTTCGACCAGCTCGAATTCATCGATAACGTCGCGTTGGCGCCGAGGTTCATCTCGCCGTCAAACGAATCGGCCAGCGCAGGGATGATCGAGAGCGTCGCATTGCGGTTGACGTTGACAATCCCGTCGCCGCCGCCGCCTGTGCCGTCGAGATCGACCCGCGCATTCACATTGGCCGAGGTGATCAACATCGTCCGCGCCGGCGGATTGCCGATGACGCCGCCGACGTCTCCCACCGTCAGCGCGCCGTCGTTCGCATACAGCGTCGTCGGCGCCGCCAGCGGCGCCTCGTCCAGTTGAATGTTTCCCCAGCCGCGCAGCGTGCCGCCGATGTTCACGTCCAGCAGTCCCGTCCCCGCCGTGCCGTCCAGCTCGAACACGGCGCCCAGCAGCGTAATCCGTCCGCCGCTGTTGATCGTCGCCGCGTCGACGTCGAGCGCCGGCGCCAACGGATTGCCGGTCCGCGGATCAACAGTCAGATCTGTGCCGGCGCCCGAGACGCTGAGCTGATCGCCCAACAGCAAGAATCCTTGCGTGTCGAGATCGAAGCCGCCGCTCATCGTGATGTCGTCGACCACGCCGTTGACGCCCATCGCCACGTCGTTGTCCGTCTCCAGGATGATGTTGTCGCCGTTCACGGGGACGCCGTTGGGATCCCACTTGCTGGCCGTGTTGTCCCAGGTCGAGTCGCCGCCGTCCCACGTGCGATCGACGGCCCCCGCCGGCGAACCCATGGCGACAACAAACACCGTGATCAGAGTAGCGCGCATCAAAGTGCGATTAAACATGGATGTTCTCCCATGACCTCCCGCGCGGAAGAGAGTGCCGCGCCGAGAGAGTAAGGGCCGCGAGACGGTTGGGAGTTCGCCCCCTTGCAGTTGCGCCGTCGATGGGGGACGGCGCAGTCCTCAGGAGGCGCCCAAACGGCGCAGCAGGCTGGGCGTAGCCAATCAGACAGGGACGCGTCGCCGGCGCGCGCCCCTTCGTGCGCACACACGACGAATCGATCGCCCCAGAACGGGGGACATCGCCCCAGTGACCGAACCGGCAGACCGCGCACAACACGGCGACCCTCGATCCTGAGCAGACAAGGCGCGCGCCAGTATATCGCCGGCAGCCCTAAGGGCAAGTAACAGCATCGCCGTT
>DASVCM010000714.1:0-9359 GCA_036381635.1 Lacipirellula sp. | reverse complement strand
GCTCCTCAGGGCGACGCCGCAACGTGATTCACAGACCGCTTCGGCGGTTTGCTACAAATGAAAAGCCGGGCCGCGAGACTTCGCGGCTCGGCTTTTTCATTGCGCTCTTAGGCGTTGGGAGCGTCGATGACTTCGAGCATGTGACGGCGAACGTACTCGAGCCGTTCTGGATCTTCGACCTTCCCGCCGCCGCGGTTGGTTACATAGAAGACGTCCACCACCTGATCGACGTTGGTGCCGATCTTGGCATGCCAGATGGTTAGCTCAAGCTCATGCAGCTTGCGGGCTAATCGATAGAGCAACCCGGTGCGGTCGAACGTATACACTTCGACAACTGTCGCATCGCGGGACGAGGCATTGTCGATGCGCACGTCGTTCGGGAGGCCCGTCAGCTTGCGAGACGCCTGGGCGGACTCTTCTCCCCAAATGCGACGGAACCGCGGCGGCTTCGCCGAGTCCACGGCGGCAATGAGCTCTCGGGCGATCTCTTCGAGCCGTGCGGCGGAAGGTTCGCCCGAGGTATCGGCATCGATCGCCACGAATCGAAGAAACAGCAGACCGTCGGCCAGCACCTGGGCGTCGGCGCCGAGAATCTCGAACCCCTTGCTGCTGAGGACGCCGGCGCTGCTGGAGAACGCGCCGCGGCCGCGGCCCTGGTCGACGCCGACGGTAAACTCGACCGTCTGCGCCTCGCGATTGTACTGGCCCCAGGCATCGGCCCCGCGGGAGGGAAGTTTCCGGAATCGGCGCAAGGCGTCGGCAATCTGCTGGGTCGATCGCGCTGCGACATACGCGTCCGGTAGCGAGTCAACTTGCCGCGCGAACCAACCGTCGTCTCGCTCAGCCGCGGTCAGCTTGCCCAGCGCTTCGATACGCCGCTGCGTGTGGCCATCCTCTTGCATCGGCTTGTCGCCCAGCGAGGCGAGCGTCTTGCGATAGAGTTCGGTAAGTACGTCAACCTTCCATTGGGTAAGCACGTCGGGCCCAACGGCGGCCAGATCGGCGCAGCTTAGCACGAACAGCATTCGCAGCCGATCGCCGCTGCCGACGAGCTCGGCAAACCGCTCGACGACTTCCGGATCGCTGGTATCGCGTCGGAAGGCCAGGTGAGCCATCGACAAATGTTGATGCACGAGCATCGTCACGTCGTCGGCCGCCGACGGCGAGAGCAGCAGCCGCCGCGACGATTCCTCGGCAATGCGGCGGCCGACTTCGCTATGGTCTTCCTCGAAGCCTTTTCCCAGATCGTGCAGTAAGAGCGCCAGGTGGAGCCGCGTTTTGTCGGTAATGCCGCGGTAGGCTTCGCCAAGCGCATCATTTCGCGCGGCGAACTCGGCGACTCGTTCCACCGCCTGCAGGCTGTGCTCATCGACGGTGTACTTGTGGTACTGGTTAAACTGCAACAGACAGCGGGCGTGCTTGACCGGCGGAATGATTCTTTCCAGATAGCCCAGCTCATGCAGCAGCCGGAGTGATCGGCCGGCAAGCATTGGCGAGGCGATCAGATACAAAAATCGCTGGGCTACCGCCGGCGTCAGTTCCTCGCTGCATTCTGGCGCCAGCAGGACCAGCGCCGAGGAGGTCGCGTGATCCAGGGGCTTGCTTTCGGATACTGACAGCTCGACGATCCGCAGCACCTGTTCGAGATTGCCTTCCAGCTTCGCCAGCCCGGTGCGCGTGGCGGAAATTTGCCGCACCCCAATCCGGTAATCGCCTTCGACCTTGCGACTAACGACCGGGTCGAGGATGCGCGACATTCTGGTGACGGCGTCGATCGCCGCTTCCCGCCGCCGAGCCATCTGCCAGATGTGATTGGTGTGGCGGAAGTAGTCGCGCATGAACCGCTCGACCGGCAGCATCCCCTCGCCGCCGCGGTAGCCCATGAGAGCCGACACGCGAAGCTGCTCTGCCCGATCGAGCAAGTCCTTGGCGCCGTCCGAATGGAAGTGCATCTCGTTGCGGAGCCGCAGCAGGAACGCTTGGGCCTTCTGCAGCCGGTGGTGATCGAACTTCGAAATGGCGCCCACGTGGAATTGCCGTTCGGGGTCCGATTCGCCCAGCTCGGCGAAGCCCATCCATCGCAGCAGATGCAGGTCGCGCAGGCCGCCGCGCGAACGCTTCACATGCGGCTCCAGCAGGTAAATGCTCTCGCCGTATTGGTGGCGCTCCTCCTCGCGGGCCTGGCCGAAGGCCCGGCAAACCGCTTTGGACCGCTTGCGGATCATTTTTTCAAACAGGCCGCGGAAGCGCTCGTGCAGCGGCTGGCTGCCGGCGACCAGGCGGTTGTCGATGAGCGACGAGCAGATCACGCCGTCGCCGCGGGCCAGGGCGACGGCCTCTTCGGCGGTTCGCAAGCTGGAACCAAGCTGAAACCCGGCGTCGAACATCGCATTAGTGAACTTCCGCACCAGCGGCGTGAGCTGGTCAGCACGATCGCTGCCGTACAAGAGCATGAGATCGACGTCGGAATAAGGCGCTGAGTGCCGGCGACCGTAGCCGCCTAGTGCGACCAGGGCGATTCGCGTACGGAGTTTGTCGCTCCCCGCAGGGTCGATATCCGCGGCCGCAGCGTCGAACAGTTTGCCGACGATGCCGTCGACGAGCGACGTGAGCCGGCCGCAGACTTGCAATCCGTCGAGCCCGCGGTCGTGCATCTCGCGGATTCGCTCGCGTCCCGCTTTCAGTTCCTCGCGGGCGGCGCGCACGGCTTCGCTTAGCGGCAAAGCGGCAGCAGAATCGGAGCCCGCAGTCACAATTCAGATCCAATCAGCGAAAGAAGATGAAAGCCCCCGGCTCTGCCGGGGGACCGCATCGAGAATATGCATCTGTACGCTGTCCACCGGCAAAGCCGGTGGCTTTTATGAGATCGAATCGTCACCTAGAGCGCTTCCGAGCCGGTTTCGCCCGTGCGGATGCGAATCGTATCTCGCAGGTCGGAGACGAAGATCTTACCGTCGCCAATCTGGCCGGTTTGCGCCGTGCGGATGATCGTGTCGACGACCGCCTGCACCTTATCGTCGGCCACCGCGATTTCGAGCTTCACTTTGGGGACGAAATCGACGGCATACTCGGTGCCGCGATAGGTCTCGGTGTGTCCCTTCTGCCGACCGAAGCCGCGGACTTCGGTGATCGTCATGCCGGCGACGCCGACTTCCGTGAGAGCGTTCTTGACATCTTCCAACTTGAAGTGACGAACGATGGCTTCGATCTTTTTCATGGGTGTTCCTTGCGACTCGGCAGCGGTGGCGCGGTACGATTTCAGCCGGCTAATGGCATTGTATCACAGGCGCCGGGATTGCCGGAGTTAGGCTTGTTTCTTCTCCCACAGCACGTCGCCTACGCCGGCCGCGCGGTTCGCGAAGCGGGCCAGAACAAAGAGCAAGTCGCTGATTCGATTCAGATAGATCAAAACAGTCGGCCGTACCTCGGTCGCTTGTGCCAGGTTCACCACTTCCCGTTCGGCCCGGCGGCAGACGGCCCGGGCGACATGCAAGGCCGCGCTCGTAGGCGCGCCTCCGGGGAGGATAAAGGTCTTTAGCGGCTGTAGCTGGTCATCGAAGTGATCGATGGCCGCTTCGATGCGGGCGACATCGCTGTCGTCGAGAAGGATAGCGCCGGGGGGCGACTTGCCGGCGGTTGCAAGCTCCGCCCCGAGGGCGAACATGTCGTGCTGCAGCCGGCCGAGCAGGTCGTCGACCTCGGCCGGCAGGCCCGCAGCCCGGCAGAGGCCGAGGGCGGCGTTCAATTCGTCGACCGTGCCGTAGGCGGCGATCCGAATATCGTTTTTGGGGACTCGCCCGCCGCCGTAAAGGCCTGTCAGGCCGGCGTCTCCGATGCGCGTATAGATCTTCATGGAGTTCTCCCGCGTAGGATAATGCTGGCGGCCGATTGTAGCGGATGAAAGGCTTTTGCCGGCGAGGCTGAAGCCAGGATGAACCGGCCGTCGGCCCTGGTGCTTTAGGTTCGCGTTGGCCAAATCAGCCGCAGGGCGCTAGTCCCCGGTTCAACTGGCTTAAACCGGGGCTAGCGCCCTGCGGCTTAGGCAAACCCTGGCGATTTTTGGTTGCCTGCTGGTAGGGCAATCGTGAGAATGTAGGCTTATGTTGCTGCCCGGCCGCCCTGGCGGGGGGCTGGTGAGGAGCCGGACGCCAATTTCACTCTTTTCGACTCAAAAGCAGCAACGCCCCTTTGAGGAGTTTGTTCGATGGTCCGTGGGTTAATTGCCTTTCTGTTACTTCTCGTTCTGGCTGTGGGGAGCAATGGGGCCGCAGCGAATGACGTCGCCGGGCCGCAGCCGCTGAGCGCCGAAACCGCCGCGCTGTTCGCCGTCCAACAGCCGGACCAGGTCGCCGACGATGAGGAAGCGGATGAGAAGGAAGAGGGCGCTGACGAGGAGCAAAACGCCGACGAAGAGGAAGCCGACAAGGACGAGAAGAAGTCGGAGCCTGAGCCCGCGGACAAGAAGGGCGACGAACAAGAAGATAAAGCCGACGAGGCTAACGCGGAGAAGAAAGAGTCGACCAAGGCCGATGGCGAGGATGCCAAGGAAGAGAAGGAAGAAGACTCCGCCGAGAAGGAGGCGGACGAAAAGGCTTCAGCCGAGAAGAAGGAAGACAAGAAGCCTGAAAAAAAGAAGCCCGAAACCGTCAAGGTTAAGACGAAGGATCTGAAGATCCAGGTCGAGGCCGACGGCGTCTTCGTAGCCGAGGAGTCCGAGGAAGTCGCCTTGCGGCCCGAGGTCTGGTCCTCGTTCAAGGTGGTCGAGGCGGTTCCGCACGGCAAGCGCGTCCGCAAGGGTGACGTGCTGGTGAAGTTCGACGCCAAGGACTTCGACGAGGCGCTTGCCAAAAAGGAGATCGCGCTGCGACTTGGCGAGCTGGCGTTGATGGAGGCCGAGGAAGAGTTTCCGCGGATCGAGAAGTCGATCCAATTGAATTACGAGCAGGCCGAGCGCGAGTACGAGCAGGCCAAGGACGAATACAAGCGATTCCAGGACGAGATGCGGGAGATGTCCGAGAAGCTGGCCGAGTACTATCTCAAGTCGGCCGAGCAGGACTTCGAGAGCGCCCAGGAGGAGCTCGACCAGCTCGTGAAGATGTACGAAGCCGACGAGCTCACCGAGGAGACCGAGGAGATCGTCCTCCGCCGGCAGAAGTTCCAGGTCGAGGCGGCCAAATTCTTCGTCGATTACTCGAAGATGAACCACGAGTACACGATGAAGGTCTCGATCCCTCGCCGCGAGGAAATGCTGAAGACGGCGGTCGAGATGGCCAAGATCGAGTTCGAGCGGGCCAAAATGGCCAAGTCGCTCGGCATGAACCAGCAGCGGTACGAGTTGCAGGCGCTCCGCGAGGCTCGGGAGGAGAGCGTCGAGGAACATGCGAAGCTGATTGAAGACCGGAGCCTGATGACGCTCGAGGCGCCGGCCGACGGCATCGCCTACTACGGCCGGCAGGTGAATGGCCGCTGGATCGAAGTGAGCAGCCTGGAGCAGAAGCTGATTCCGTTCGGGACGGTCACGCCGAACTCGGTGGTGATGACGATCGTCAAAGATCGGCCGCTGTATGTGGAAACGAGCATCGGCGAGAAGGAGCTGCCGACCGTCGAGGAAGAGCAGGAAGTCGTCGTCACGCCGGCGGCCGACAGCGACGTGGAGCTGAAAGGCGCGGTCGAAGAAGTCGCCAGCGTTCCTGGCGGCGGCAACAAGTTCACTGTTCGCGTTGAGATCGAGGGGGAGGACCTTCCGGAGTGGCTCATGCCGGGCATGACGGGGAAGGTCAAGATCACCACCTATGAGGCCGAGGAAGCGGTGGTCATTCCCGCGGACCTGGTTCAGTCGGACCAAGACGATCCGAAGCAGAAGTACGTGATGGTCGAGGTCGAAGACGAAGAAGAGCCTGTCCGCCGGGACATAAAGCTGGGCGAATCGAAGGATAAGGAAGTCGAGGTCCTCAAGGGCTTGGAAGAAGGCGACGTGATCGTCAAAGGCGCCAAGGACAAATCATCGGACGACGAGGAAGAGTCTGAAGACGGCGCTACGGACGAGAAGAAGGAGTAGTCGCCGTCTTGCCGGCGACAGGGATGCGAATGGGTGGATTGGCTCACTATTGTTCGTTGGTCGCCGCTTTTGCTGCGCTGGCAACTTCGTTTGGCATCGCTGCTGCTGAAGAAGCGACAACGGTCCACAAGCCGGCGGTGGAGGGTTTTGAGTACCCGCTGGCCATCTCCGGGCCGACGCCCGAGCCGGTCGATCCGCCGAGCGACGAGGAGCTAAAGCAGTCGATCACCCGCGGCGTCGATTTCCTCATCGAGTCGCAACGGAACAGCGGCGCCTGGGGCGGCCCGCAGAAGACCAAGGGGCTGAATATCTACGCCCCTGGCATGGCCTCGCATCTGGCCTTCCGCACCGGGACGACGGCCCTTGCGGTGATGTCGCTATGCGAAGCTCGCGAGCTGTTTGACGGCGAGCGGCGCGAGAAGGTGGAAGCGGCGATCGACCGCGGCCAGACCTGGCTGCTGGAGCACAGCTCCGAGCTCACGCGGGCGGCGCCGGACGGCTACGTGTCGCAGATGGGATTGGCCCTCTACAGCATTTGGGGCCATGCGTACGCGCTGCACGCCATCGTCCCGCTGCACGAGCGGGCCGAGGGCGACGAGAAGCTACAAGCCAAGCTCAAGGAGCTGGCCGAATACCATGTCGACCGGCTCAAGACCTCCGCGTTCATCAACGGCGGTTGGAGCTACTACGACGAGGGCGCCCACACGCTTACCCCCAGCGGCAGTCCGTTCAGCTTTGCGACGGCGACGGTGCTGATCGGGCTGAAGGAGGCGGAGAAGCTCGGCGTTGAATTCCCGGAATCAAAAGCGGACAAGGCGGTCGCTTCGCTCCTGCGGCAGCGTTATCCGGACTTCTCCTACGCGTACGGCGAGTACCTCAAGTACCGGCCGCGGCTTGGTATTAACCGGCCTGCCGGCAGTCTTGGCCGTTCGCAGGTGTGCAACCTGGCCCTGCGGATGTACGGCGATGAGGACGTGACGAACGAAGTCCTCAAAACGTGGCTGAACCGGCTCTTCGCTCGCAACGGCTGGTTGAGCATCGGCCGCAAACGACCGATACCGCACGATTCGGACTTCGGCGTGGCGGGATACTTCTATTACTACGGGCACTACTACGCGTCGCTCTGCATTGAAGAATTGCCAGAAGAGGAGCGATCGTGGTTCTACGATCACCTCGCCCGGGTGCTGATGCCGCTGCAGGAAAAGGATGGTAGCTGGTGGGATTACCCGCTGTACGACTACCACCAGGGCTGGGGCACGGCGATGGCCGTGTCGGCGCTGGTCCGCTGTTACGAGCACCAGAACTAGCTTCTTAACGCGAGTGCTGGCGTTGCACAGAGCTCGGGAGGGGCGAGGCTCCTGCCGAGCCGTGCTTTGGCGGCCGCTTTTCGGTTCGGCGCTAGGCCTCGACCTTCGGTTCCGAATGCGCCAGAGGCGTAGTCGCCCTTGTCCGTTTGTAGCGGTTGGGCGGGTAACCGGGGCTTGAAACCCTGTCTCCCGGCACCCCCCATCACCTGCGGTTCAGGCCGTAACCTACGATTCTCTTAGAGCGTGAGGCTTGGGCTTCCCGCCGCTTAACTAGAGACTGCACGTAGAACCCGGCACGCCCTCCCCCACCGGTTGCCGACACATTCGCCGAACATTTGCTCAGACCCAGCCGCGAGTGCACCGATGGGGTTTCTCAAGAAGTTTTTCCGTAATGTTTATCAGGAAGGCGCTGCGCCGCCGACGGCCAGCAGCTTTGAGTCGGTCAGCGAGGAGCAACTCGAAGCCCATCTGGAAGTCGCCCGCTATGGCAGCTTCGTGTTGAGCGACGCGGTGCGACCGTCGTATGGGCTGGAGATCGTCCCGTCGTGCGGCTTCCGTCACGACATGTATCGCGACGAGCAGGCCAAGCGGGACGTGCCGGTGCTGATGGCCGCCGCTTCGCGCGAGCGGCTGTTCGACACATTCATGGAGCTGCTCGATCCGTTGGGGTCGGTCGTCGACGTGGTGCTGGAGACGAGCCACAACTACTCGGCCAGCGGCCATCAGGATCTGTACCGCGAGCACATCGATATGCCTATCCTGCAGAGCATTCTGTGGGACTTTGAAGACCTGTTGGTGAACGACGGCTGCACGGGCATTGCCGTGCTTAATCCCTCGACGCCGCAGGAAGTGCAGTTCGACGAGCACAAGCTGCTCATTGTGTACGGCAAGGATCTGCGGGAGTATGAGCGGGTGCTCATCGACGCCGAGGTGCCCTGCCGCGAAGACATGCACTTCATCACGGAAGCCGAGCATGTGCACTCGACGAACGACGACTACATCCAGCAGTTCGCTGAGCTAAAGATGCGGCTGGGGATGGAGAGCGACTACTAAGTCGCACGCTGCACGGCCGCGCGCCGCCATTCTGAGCGGAGCGAAGAATCTAGAGTAAGGCCAGATCCTTCACTGCGTTCAGGACGACCGTCGCCGCGGTGCTAGCATCTGCTGGCGGTCGCTCTTGCCCTCGGGCGACGCATTCACGAAGATTCGCCGCTTGTCTGTCCAGATCGCCGCGGGAACGGAGTTCCGCCATTTGTCGTCTGCGCGCTTTCAGCCTTTGATTCGCTGTTCACTGCGGTCGCTCGGATGGGGCTGCGCGCTCGTTGCGATGGGCTGTAAACCGGTCGAGGTGCTGCAGCCGGTCGGCATGCAGCCCCCGCCGCCTCCGCAAACCGCGTTCGGCGCGCCGCCTGTGCCTGGCGGCCAAGGGGTGATGGTCGATCCCTTTGCGATGGACGCCCTCGGGCCGATGCAGGTGACGCCCCAAGTTGGCGTTGCCGCCAGCCAGATTCATGTGCCGGTGGCCAATCGCGATTGGACGTGGGAGCAGATCGTCGATGCGGTCGACGATTACTTCCGCATCGAGCGCGAGCGCCAGGTGCAGCTTGTCGGCGATGTGATGACTGAAGGACGCATCGACGCCTATCCACGCATCGGGGCGACGGTGTTCGAGCCGCATCGCCGGGATTCCGTCGGCCGCTACAACCGTTGGGAGAGCACCTTTCAGACGATTCGCCGCCGGGCGACCGTGCGGGTGATCCCCGATGCGACCGGCTATATCGTGGACGTGACGGTCGAAAAGGACCTGGAAGACCTGCCGCGGCCAGAATTTGCGACGGCGGGCGCGGCCTCGTTCCGCAACGACTCGTCGCTGCCGAGCGCGCCGGCCGAGCAGGTGAGCCACACACGACTCGCCGGGCGATGGATCCACATTGGCCGCGACCCGGCGCTGGAGCAGCAAATGCTCGCGGATATCCAGTCGCGACTAACGGTTC
>DASVCM010000713.1:0-3865 GCA_036381635.1 Lacipirellula sp. | reverse complement strand
GCCGAAGCGGAGCATGGGATCGTCGGCGGCGTCTACGGTCGCGGACATGGGCACTACAGTTACCACCGCGGATTTTATCAGGGCCCGCAGATCTACTTTGGACGCCACTCCAGCGGTTTCCGCGGCGGCTACTACGGCGGTTTCCATGGTCACCATGGAAGCCACTACTGGCACGACACAAGCCATTGGGATTACCACCCGGGCCACTTCGTGCCGCACTACGACCATTACGACTACATGCCCGGCCACTGGGATTGGCATCACGAGGGTCACTGGGACCACCACTGACCCGGCCCGCGAAAAGAACGGGAGGGCGAGGCTCCTGCCGACCCGCATCGCACATCGGCCCGGCAGGAGCCTCGACCTCCCATCGTTTGCACCGGAGTAGCGACGGCGGGAATTCGACTAGCGCAGCGAAACCGTCACGCTGCGCCCGTTCGTCTCGAACGCCAGCTTATCCTCGCGAGCCAGCCACCCCACGGCCAGCAGCACTTGATCGTCGGACGCGTCGATCGACTTCTTCAGCCCGGCCAGCGTCTGCCCGCCGCGATCCGCGAGCACGCGCCACACATCGCCCGCCGTCTGACCGATCATCTCGCTCGACATCCCGCGCTGGCTTGGCGCTTCTTTACTGCCGGTCGTTTTGTTGCCTTCGGTCATGTCGCCTCCGGCCACTTGGGCGTTGTCCGTCTTGGAGGGCTTGGTCTTGGCGCGAGGGGCGGTTTTGGTTTTCTTCGACGAGACTTCTTGCTTTTTGGCCACGGCATCGACTCCGTTGTAAGTGTCCCGGCACAGACACCCCGGCTTGCCGAGAATCGCTAACTGGTAATCTCCGACAGGAACGAAGTATAGGCCGCCACGCGGGCTTGACTCAAGCGGCGCCGCGGTCGACAGTCAACCAGGCCGCCCAAATCGGGCGCGAGCCGGCAAGTTCAGGGGCAGTACGATGACCGTCGGACAGGAAATTCTCGACTCGATCGCCTCGGAGTTCAGTGACCTGGGCGACGCCGGTACGGCGGCGAGCGTCTGCGTGCGAATGGTCCTGGCCGCGGCGCTCGGCGGGGCGCTGGGTTATGAACGCGAGAGCCGCGGCAAATCGGCGGGCGTCCGTACCCACATGCTCGTGGCGTTGGGAGCGGCCTTGTTTGTCATGGGACCCAGCCATCGCGGCCTTGAAGGCGACCCGCTTTCGCGCGTGATTCAAGGTATCGTCGCCGGCATTGGCTTCTTAGGCGCCGGAGCGATCGTCAAAGGCAAGCCCGGGGAAGATATCTTTGGACTCACGACGGCGGCGAGTATTTGGATGACGGCAGCCATTGGCGTAACTGTCGGAACCGGGCGCGGCGCGACCGCCATCCTCAGCGGCGTCCTTGCTCTGATCGTCCTTGCTGTGATGGACAATGCCTTCCTTTGGATCCATCCCAATGGTCACAACAAGGAAGAAGCCGCAGGTGACGATGGCGCCGAACCGTGAGCTGGTGGAGCGGCCTCTTATCAAGGGACGCTGCCCGGACTTCGATTCCGTAGCAGCCCCCGGCTCCGCCGGGGGACGGATTCAAAACAGACTCCCAAATGCCTTGCCGTCCCCCGGCGGACAAGCTTATGCAAATGCTATCGCGATGAATTGCAGCCCCGGCCTTTGGCCGGGGGTCGGTCTCCACCGGGACAGAGTTTGTCCTACTGGAGACTTACCCCCCGGCGAAGCCGGGGGCTGCAGTAACCGCGGCTCACGCCGCGATGGCAATTGCATAAGCTTGGCAGCCCGGGGGCTTTCCTTGGCGCAATAAAAAACCGCAGGCCGCGTCGATTGCGACGCCGCCTGCGGTTCGGTGTCTTCTTGTGCCTGTCAGGTTCGGCTAGTGCCGACGCCCGATCAGACCATGTCCTTCAGCTTCTTCAGAGCCCGGACCTTGACGACGTTCTTCGCCGGCTTGGCGGCAACGTCCATCAGCTCGCCCGGCTTGAACGGGTTTGGCACGCCCTTCTTGGCGGGCTGCGCCGGCTTGTGCTGGACCACGATCTTGCACAGGCCCGGGATCGTGAAGGCTTGCGAGCCCTTCTTCGAGAGCGACTTCGAGATTTCGTCGACCAGCGCGTCGAACACGGCGGCGACGTCCTTCTTCGGCACGCCGGTCGATTCCGAAATGCTGGCATAGATCTCGGTCTTGGTAGGCGGCTTCTTGGCAGCGGCTTTCGCCATCGGGGGGACCCTCCTTAGTGATTTGGTGGGAACTGTGGAAAGGGGTGTTGATTCGGCATGCGGCCCGCTTTCGGGCGTACGTACTAGGGGAATCTAGCACGCGACGTGCTGATTTAAGGGCTCCGGCCCCCAAAATACAAGCCGAAAGGGGCAAAAAACCCCGGAAATGGCGTACTTTTCCCCTACCTACGGCAAATTCGGTCGGAAAATCCCGGGGAAAAGCTGTCAGGGGGCGCGTCGTAGGCCCAAATTTCCGGTGAATCCGGGGATGTCGCCGGCGCGGTCAACGTACAATTGCATGGCGTGCTGCGAGCCAGAGGCCGGCGCAACCGTTGCAATTGCCAGAAGCGGCGCCCCGTGTAAATTTAATACAGACAAGGCCTTAGGGCTCCTGTGTCGCGGCTCGCTGCCGTGCCAATCAGGCCCAAGACGGCCACGGCTGATCGGAATCGGCGCGACTACGTGGAAAGGAGCCTGCCGTGCCCCGCATTGGGACAATCGTCTGCGCCGCGCTTTGGGCGGCCATTTGGACTGCCGGCCCAGGTTCTCAGTCGGCGTCGGCCCAAGTCAGGCTCCCTGACGGTCGGGTCGTCCAGCAGCAGTCGCGCGTGCAGCCGTTCAGCGATCGGACGGCCACGCGCGGGATACGCCGCGCCGAAGAAGCCATCGCCGCCGGCCAGTTCACGCAGGCCATTCAATATCTGGACAGTGTGCTGGCCAGCGGCGAGGACAAGTTCGTCGACGCCGGCGTCGAAGGCGGTTACACGGGCCTGAAAGAGCGAGCACGGCAGCTCATCGGCGACCTGCCGCCGGAAGGCCGGCAAGCCTACGAAGCCGCGTTTAGCGCGGCCGCGGCCCGGATGTTGGACGAGGCGATCGAAGCCGGGGATGCGGCCGCCATGCAGGCGGTGGCGAGACGGTACTTCTACACCTCAGCGGGTTATGACGCCGCCTTTCTGCTGGCGATGGACGAGGCGGACGCCGGCAACCATCTCTCGGCAGCGCTGAATTACCAGCAACTCCTCGAATCGCCCGAAGCAGCCGCGAAGTTCGAGCCGCATCTGTCTCTTCGGGCGGCGGCAAGCTGGTTGGCTGCCGGCGAGGAGGCTCGCGCCCGAGAAATCCTCGAGGGGCTTTACTCCCGCGGCCATCGCACCGTGCAGGTCGGCGGTAGACAGCATCGGCTCGATGCCGCGGACCAGTCGCTTTCATGGCTCCGCAATACCGTCGGCGATCTTGCGATCTCTGACGGACCGCAGGAGCAGTGGCTAACGTACCGCGGCAATGCAGCTCGAAACAGCGCGACCGCCGGCGGACTGCCTCATATGCGCGTTCGCTGGAAAGTGCGGCTACTCGGTCATCCGCAGCTAGAGACGCTCTACGAGAACTACATCGCCGATCTGACGCGGACGGCGAGCATCGCGCCGATCGCAAGTAATTCGCTTGCCGTCGGCGACTACATTCTCACGCGCACGCCCCATGGTTTGCTCGCCGTTGATTTCCGAACCGGCAAACGCATCTGGCGAAGCGAGCCGCAGACCGATCCGCAGTTGGACGCACTGATGCGCCACGGCGCGGCGGCCGAAGAGGAAGCCGCGCAGCAGCAGGCGATGCAATCGTTCGCCCGCCGAATGTGGGAAGATCGTCTGTATGGGATAGTCAGCA
>DASVCM010000712.1:0-4330 GCA_036381635.1 Lacipirellula sp. | reverse complement strand
CATCGAGCGCTAGCGACAAGGTAAATCAGACGCGGACCATCGAAGAGGACATAGTCTGCCCGGTATGCGGGCTGCGTACGCAAGTGCTTGACTCATCGGAAGACTGTGCCGTCTAGCCGGCTTTCGAGCTGAGCAACGACGCAGGCGTCCTGAGTGAAATGCGCGAAACTGCCATCAGTGCCGCTGGCTGAGCTGGCGGCTCCGCTCCATGGCATCTTCCGCCAGGCGGATATAACCCATCTGGTTCGTGCCGGCGAAGGCCCGCTGATAGGTGACGCTCAGCGCCGTGAAGCTGAACGGATCGTTTGGCTCGAGTTCCGTCACCCGCACGGCATGCTGAATGGCTTCCTCGTGCTTGCCCAATCGCTGCAGGACGACGGCGAGGGCCGAATGGGCAAGTGCGTACCCCGGGTCAATGGCGAGCGCTTCTTGGAGCTTGCCGGCCGCTTCTTCGAGGCGGCCTTCGGCCTTGAGTTTGTCAGCTTCGTCGTACAGTCGGACACGTTCGGGCATAGCGACTTCCTTGAGGTAGAGAGCCTGATGGGGAAGGGCGGTCCTGATCAGCGATTGTTCCAAACCAGCTAGTTCCGAATCGCCAGCCCAGTTGCGTCAGTTCGCCGTTGGCGCCGAGTTTAGCTGTATAAACTCGAGTTGGCCAGGGGCCGCGCCGTTCCCTAACTCCATCCTAGGAAACCACTTCCACACGGCATACCGCCCGCAAGAGGGATTGACGGTGCTGCGTGCTAGCGACGCATTGCTTGCAGTGCTGCGACGCCATCTTCTCCTGTGAAACGGACTCTATCGCTAAGCCGGCTCAATCGCTTCGACCGATATAAACGCTAGTTGACCCGCCGGGCTTCACCAGCGGCGCTTCATCCAATGATGCGCCGCTTGTAACGAGCTCGGCTGCGGTTGAACGACGCGCCATTGCGGCGCTTGATTTCGCCCACATGAGGGAGCCTAGCGTGAAGATACATCCTACCGCCGTGGTAAGCCCAAGGGCGACCATCCACTCGAGCGTCGAGATCGGCCCCTTCGCCGTCGTTGAGGCGGAAGCGGTGATAGGGCAGGGATGTAAGCTCGCGGCGCGTTCAACAATTAAAAGCTGTACGGTGCTGGGCCGCGATTGCGTGGTCGGCGAAGGCGCCGTACTGGGCGGTATGCCTCAGCATATCAGCCCCCCGGACAATCCGGGCCGCGTGATTATTGGCGAGCGCACGGTGCTTCGCGAGAATGTCACCGTACACCGGGCCATGAACCCTGAGGGCGAGACGCGCATCGGCGCTGATTGTCTCCTGATGGTGGCGGCGCATGTGGCGCATGACTGCCGCGTCGGCAACCGCGTGATTCTGACCAACAACGTCCTATTAGGCGGACACGTTCACGTCGGCGACCGCGCCGTCCTCGGCGGATCGGTTGGCGTACATCAATATTGCCGCATTGGCCAGCTCGCCATGCTCGGCGCTTTCGCGCGCGTCGTTCAGGACGTGCCGCCGTTTGTATTGACCGACGGCGAAGGGGGCATGATCGTCGGCCTGAACAAGGTCGGCCTGCGCCGCTCCGGCATGGACAGGGGCGAAATCGATCAGCTCAAGCAAGCCTACCGTTTGATCTATCGTCAGGGGCACACGTTCGACGAGATGGTCGCGGCTCTGGAGCAGACGTATTCCACCGGACCCGCGGCGGAGTTCGCCGCCTTTTTCAAGTCGAGTAAACGCGGCTTCGTTCAGGAACGCCGCAGCCCGCCGAAGGTCGCCATCCGGCTGCATCCGGCCGCCGATGACGTCGCCGACGAAGATCAGGCGGACGCCAAGCGTCTTGCCGGCTGACTATATAGCCGAGCCATCCTGGCTCGGCGCGCAAAATTTAGCCCCCGGTCAGTGACCGGGGGCTAAGTGATGTCGCGAAAACTCTCCGGCCAGGTCTCTGCAGGCGACTCGCCGTGGCGAGATGGCCGGACTATTTGCCTTCGGCCAGCGCCGCCTGGGCCGCGGCCAACCGGGCGATTGGCACGCGGAACGGGCTGCAGCTTACGTAGTCCAGGCCCACCATGTGGCAGAACTTGATCGACGCCGGGTCGCCGCCATGCTCGCCGCAGATGCCGCACTTCAGGCCTGGCTTTGCCTGGCGGCCCTTGGTGACGCCCATCTCGACGAGCTGCCCGACGCCCGTCGTATCGAGCGACTGGAACGGATCGGTCGGCAATAGCTCGTGCTTCAAATAGTCCGGCAGGAACGTGTTCACGTCATCGCGGCTGTAGCCGAACGTCATTTGCGTGAGGTCGTTCGTACCGAAACTGAAGAAGTCGGCCTGCTCCCCCACCTGGTCGGCGGTGAGCGCGGCCCGCGGGATCTCGATCATCGTGCCGATGAGGATCTGCAGTTTGCCGGTGAACTTCTTCTTTTCCTTCACGGCGTCGATCGTCGCCTGTGTCTGCTCGCGCAGCAGCTTGAGCTCATTCGCCGTGCCGACCAGTGGGATCATGATTTCCGCTTGGGCGTCGACGCCCTTCTCGACGCAGGCGATGGCCGCTTCGACGATCGCCGTCACTTGCATCTCCAGGATCTCGGGATATGTGACAGCGAGCCGGCAGCCGCGGTGGCCGAGCATCGGGTTCGCTTCGTGAAGCTGCGCAACGCGCTGCTTCACGTAAGCGGGCGTGACGCCCAGTTCCTTGGCCAACTCGCCCTGCGACTTCGCATCGTGCGGCAGGAACTCGTGCAGCGGCGGGTCGAGCAGCCGCACGGTCACCGGCAGCCCTTTCATTGCAGTGAAGATGCCGACGAAGTCCTTCCGCTGGACCGGCAGCAGATTCTTGAGGGCCTTCCGCCGATCGTCGGTGTTGTCGGCCAGAATCATCGCCCGCATCGCAGTGATGCGGTCGCCTTCGAAGAACATGTGCTCGGTGCGGCACAGGCCAATTCCTTGGGCGCCGAACTCGCGGGCCCGCTTCGCGTCGGCCGGCGTGTCGGCGTTCGTGCGGACCTTGAGCGTCCGGTACTTGTCGGCCCAGCCCATCACCGTGGCGAAGTCGCCGGACAGCTTCGGCGCCTGCGTCGCCAACTCACCGGCATAGACTTCGCCGGTGGAGCCGTCGATCGAGATTACGTCGTTGGCCGAGTACGTTTTGCCGCCGACTTTGATCTTCTTCCCCTTCTCATCAATGTGAATCTCGCCGGCGCCGGCGACACAGCAGCGACCCCAGCCGCGGGCCACGACCGCCGCGTGGCTGGTCATGCCGCCGGTGCTGGTGAGAATACCGGCCGCCGAGTGCATGCCGTCGATGTCTTCGGGGTTGGTCTCCTTGCGGACGAGGATGACCTTCTCGCCGGCGTGTGTGCGGTCCACGGCTTCCGCGGCGGTGAACGCCAGTTTGCCGACCGCGGCGCCCGGGGAGGCCGGCAGGCCCTTGGTGAGCAGCTTGCCGTCTTTCTTGCCCGCGGGCGTGAAGCTCGGCAGCAAGAGCTGCGTCAGATCGCCGGCCGGAATCCGCTTCACCGCGGTCTTCTCGTCGATGAGCCCTTCCTTGACCATGTCGCACGCGATCTTCACCGCCGCCATGCCCGTCCGCTTGCCGTTGCGGGTCTGCAGCATGAACAGCGTGCCGCGCTCGATCGTGAACTCGATGTCCTGCACATCCTTGTAGTGCTTCTCGAGAATGTCCTTGATCTCCAGCAGCCGCTTATGGATGTCTTTGTTCCACTTCGGCATCTCGGCCACCGGCAGCGGCGTGCGAATGCCGGCCACCACGTCTTCGCCCTGGGCGTTCACGAGAAACTCGCCGTAGAACTTGTTCTCTCCGGTCGACGGGTTGCGGGTGAAGGCGACGCCCGTGCCGCAGTCGTCGCCCATGTTGCCGAAGACCATCGACTGTACGTTCACCGCCGTGCCCAACAGTCCGGTGATGTTCTCGACCTGCCGGTACTTCACCGCCCGTGGCTGCATCCAGCTCTTGAACACGGCTTCGATCGCCGCTTCAAGCTGCGCCAGCGGGTCCTGCGGGAACGGCTTGCCGTGATGCTTCTGATAGACCTTCTTGTACTCGTCGCACAGCTCCTTCATCCCCTCGGTCGGCACGTCGTTGTCGGTCTTCGCCTTGTACTTCTTCTTGATCTTGTCGAAGGCCTCTTCGAAGTGCTCATGATCGACCCCAACCACCACGTCGCCGAACATGTTGATCAGCCGACGGTAGGAGTCGTACGCAAACCGCTCATTCTGCGTCGCTTGGGCCATGCCGACGACCGACTCGTCGTTCATGCCAAGGTTGAGGATCGTGTTCATCATGCCTGGCATTGAGGCTGCGGCGCCGGAGCGCACCGACACCAGCAGC
>DASVCM010000711.1:0-3330 GCA_036381635.1 Lacipirellula sp. | reverse complement strand
CCGGACCTGAAGGACGCGGTGCTGACGATCCATACGAAGGCGAACGGCGAAACCTCGGAAGCGCAATCTGGCAAGAGCAAGAAGGAGCTGGAAAAGCTGCGCGAGCAGGCCAATACGATCGACAGGTGGGAGAGCCCGTTCAAGGCGATCGTTTCGGTGCTGGTGCTGAAGGAGGGGTGGGACGTTCGCAATGTGACGAGACGAGCGCCGCTGCCGCGGCGGCGAGGAGCGTGAGGGCGTGCGGCTCGGGGATGGCTGTGGCCGAGGAGGCGGTGGCCGCGTTGATGGCGGCTTCGAAAGCGGCCGCTGCGGGGGGCGTTTCGCCGAGTTGTTGTTGCCAGTGGAGCAGGTCGGCGCCGGTTTGGAAGTTGTCGCCGTTGGCGTCGTTCATGCCGGTCCACACGCCGGCGCGTTCGGTCCAGGCGGCCAGGTCTTCGGCGTCGACGTCGCCGTCTTCGTCGAAGTCGGCGAACGGGCGCTGGCGGGCGAAGGCGTTCATTTGCCAGCCGTGGTCGGGGTGGTTGGCAAACGTTGACTGGCCGCGGAGGTAGAGCCACGGGCCCAGGACGCTTGCGAAGAATTCGACGTCGTCGCCTTCGTGGTTCTTGCCGGCGAACTTGTAGACCTCGAAGATCGACGCGGCGGGCAGCTCGACGCCTTTGAGGCCGCTGAGGTTGAAGATGGCGTCGACGGAGAGCGACGGCGCCAGCGACAGCGGGTTGTGCGCCCAGGCGTGGACATTCTCGAAGTCGGCGTAGCGAGCGATCGACGGGGGATTGTTGTGGTACTCCCAGCCGCGGGTGAAATCGAACGTGCCGTAGACGTTCAGCTCGTGGCCGGGGTTGCCGAGGAGGTGGATACGGCTGATCTGCGGCGCGAAGCGGTAGGAGGCGATGACGTCGGGGGGATCGGCGCGGAGCGGTTGCGACGACAGCAGCGTGGCGAGCGCGGCGAACGCGGTTATCGCGGTGAGGAGTTGTAAGCGCCGGTTCATGGCTGACCCTCCGAGCGTGCCCTTGGGCATTTTATCGGAGGGTCGCGGGATGGCTCAATGGGGCGCGAGTTTTACGAGATTTGCCGAGTTGAAACGGCGACGAATCGACGGCTTTGTATGTGGTACTCGGTGCTGGTAAGGGGCACTGAGTACTCAGTACGCGGTGCGTGGCCGGGCGCCGAGGGCGGGGTAGATTCTTCGCTGCGCTCAGATTGACGGGGCGGCTGCGCTCAGAATGGCGGAGCCGTTTCGCTGAGCATGGCATACGAGGGCGCGACCCCCGGGCGAAGGCCGGGGCTGCAATATTGAATCTGCGGCGATTCAAATCAGGACGCTAGGCGCCGGTTTCAGTCCCACCACCACGCGGCGGCGTTCTGCGGCGCTGCGTGCGTTCGTTGTTCTTGCACGCTTCGCTGCACGCCGGCGTTGTTGACGGCGCGGGTTACGTCGAGCTCGACGCCGCCGGAGACGGCGACGATCCATTCGCGGCTGCGGCGGAGCGCCGTGGCGTGCGAGGCTACTGTTTTCGGGACGGGATGGGGCGCGAGTTCGAGCCGCGCGGCGTCGAGCAGCATCGGTAGTTCGAGGCCGACGTGCGTGAGCAGGTCGCCGCTGGCGAGCACGGCGGCGACCAGCGCGAGGTCCATGCAGCCGCGGAGTTGGGCGAATACTGGCTGGGCGATGGCCAGTTCATCGTAGTGGGTTGTCATGGCGTCGGCCCATTGCTGCGCGACGGGATCGCTTTCGATCTCTGCCGCAATTCGTCCGTCGGCGTCGAGGCTTGCGGCAGCGGTGCGGACTTCGACGCCCGGCGGCGAGAGGCGCCAGCCGAGCCCTTCGGGGTCGCGCTCGACGGGCTCGCGGCCGAAGGCGATCCACCAGCGCGGCAGGGCGTTTCGCGGCGCTCGGGCTCGACTGGCTTTCAGCAGTTCGAGGTGGCTGGGCAATCCATTGACGGGCGAGGGCGCCAGGCCCATGGCGAGCCGCTTCATTTGCCAATCGGCCGCGACGAGCACGTGGGCGAAGTGGCTATCGGGCGGGAGGCCGGTGAGCTTGATCGCCTGTGGGCCGACGGCTTGCTCCATTCGGCGGACCAGTTGCGCCGAGGGCGACGCGGGGCGGGCGCGCATGAGGCGGGCGAATCGCTGAAGCCCCGCGGGCGTGGGGTCGATCGAGCAACTGATGATCTCGCCGGCGAGGAGCTTGTCGATCGTGCGGAGGGCGGCGACGAGGTCGACGAACTGGATGACTGCGGCGCCGGAGTTGACGCCGACGGCGGTTCCGGCGTCGTCGACTGTCCAGCCTTCGGCGGGGCCGGCCAGCACGACGTCGTTCAGCTCCGGGTAGGCGAAGACATATTCGATGCGCTGCAGCCCGGCGAGATAGAGGACCTCGGGCGGCAGCGGTTTGTTCTGCCGCGCATGTTGCGCCAGTAGCGCGTCGAGGCGACGGAGCGAAATCTTGCGGAGCTTGCTCGGTTGGCTGACGTCGCCCGCGACGCCTTCGAGCGCGGCCTGACGGGCGGCGCCGAGTGCGAGCACGTCGCGCGGCTCGGCGCGGCGGAGCGCGCCGTTGGCGTCGATCGCCACGCCGCCGACGGCGCCGCCGTTGCCGACGACCGGCACGACGCCGATGACAAACGGCCGCTGGCTGGCGACGCTCAGGCTGCTCTGGGCGTGCGCCAAAGCGTGGCCAACGAAGAGGCATGTCGCGACGAAGACGAAGCGCATGCGAACGCGAATTGATTCCATCCGACGGCGCCGCATGTGGAACCTCCTCTCCATCGCTGGCGGCAAGCGGGGGCGCCGATTTCGCTGTGGGTTTTTCGGTCGACGCTCCACCTTGCGGGGTACGAGTTGATTTTAGGAGGCGCGGTTCGCCGGGCTCAAGCGCGCCCTGGCAGGGCGGGGATTTCGGAGCGCGAACTCACGCAGGGCGGGTTACCTTGAATCCTCCGGTCCCCTCCCCTCGATGGAGGAGGGTTAGGGAGGCGTGTTTGGATGCGTGTACCAGCTTCAACCCCCTCCCCGGATGCTTCGCACATCTGCCTGCGCTCGGGCAACTTCGGGTTGCCCGTGCTCGGCAGACCCTCCCCGCAAGGGGGAGGGAGCAAGAGGGCTACTTACAGCAACTGGCAACGCTTATTTCACGCCCTGTTCGCGGCGGCGGCGGGCGGCGGCGATCAGGACGATGCCGCAACAGGCCAGGGCGGCGCCGGCTGGTTCGGGGATGACGAAGCGGACGTTGTCGATGTAAACCGTAATCGGTGTGAGCACGTTCTTGTTGATATAAAACTGGAAGGCCGAAGCGACCGAAAGATCGTTTGGGTTCGGGCC
>DASVCM010000710.1:0-4692 GCA_036381635.1 Lacipirellula sp. | reverse complement strand
CGAGATCGCGGGCTGGAGTTGATGACCGGGGCGATCGATCCCGATTTCGGCGAGCCGTTCGTCAGCCGCTTCGGCGTCGAGTCGATGCGCGACCTGGGTTACACCGTCGCCGCCTTCGAGGACTTTAATGGGGATGGCGCCGTCGATTTGCTGGATCGAGCCGTTCTGCTGGCGAACATGGACGCGACGGGACTGGAGGTCGATAGCATCGCCTTCGGCGACGCCAACCGCGATCGGGTCGTTAATCTGGTCGATTTGAATCTGTGGCAGACCGCGACTGGCATTCCTGAACCCCCTACGGGCGCCATTGCAATCACAGTATTGATCGCCCTGTTGTCGGCAAACAACCGCAGAACCCCGGTTACGGCCTAATCTCAAGTCCCCTTGAGATTCGTTTCCTGCCTAAATCGACTGGATGCCTTGATGGGCTTGTACCAGCCGTTTAGGCTGAAGATATCGCAATTAACTCTTGCAGATTGTCGCTGGAGTAACGGATCACGCATCGGCGCCAATGACCGGTTGTCACATCTAGAGCACGCCCCTCCAATCGCAGGTTGTCGCGGCTTGCGATTCATCTTTTAGGCGTGCCGCTGGCAGAGCAGGCAAGTTCGCCTCACACTCTTGCCGCGCTGTTGGGTCTGTGACTCTCCGTGTACCTACGTCGTGTTAGCCATTCGGATGTCTTCGCATGCATCAGGGTCGAACGTTTGTGTCTCTGGCCGCGGTCGGCCTCGCTGTGCTTCTGCACGTCGCGCCGCTTGCCGCCGCGCAGCCATTGCTCGATGTAACCACGCTCGAAAAGTACGTCGATCTTCTGCCGAACCCCCTCGATAATGTGATCTCACCGAGCGGCAGCCTCGATGGTTCGCCCCTGTATGAGATCTCCGTCGGGCAGTTTCAGCAGAAGGTGCACCGCGATCTCGCGCCGACGACGCTATGGGGTTACAACGGCTCCTACCCCGGGCCCACGTTCGACGTGCCGGCGGGGCAGCAGATCAAAGTCGAGTGGACGAACAACCTGGTCGACGGCCAAGGCCAGCCGCTTGATCATTTCCTGCCGTATGACGTGACGCTTCACGGCGCCGGCCACGGCATGCCGGGATTTCCTGAAGCGCGGACGGTTCCCCACCTCCACGGCGGCATTACGCCCGCCAATAGCGACGGCTACCCCGAGCACTGGTTCACGCCCGACCCCAACGCGCCGGCCAACGGACTCGGCGGGCCGGCGGGGAACCAGATGGTGACGACCTATCCCAACGTCCAGCGGTCGGCCAACCTCTGGTACCACGACCACGCGATGGCGATCACGCGGCTGAACGTATACGCGGGCATGGCGGGCTTCTACCTGCTGCGCGACCCGGAAGAAGCGTCGCTCAATCTGCCGAGCGGCGATTTCGAAGTGCCGCTGCTCTTGCAGGACCGATCGTTCTATGAGGACGGCCAACTGTACTATCCGGCTGGCCCGGGCGAACACGCCGGCCACGGGGGCGATCCGCTGGAAGGACTGCCCGACCATTTCCACGGCGACGCTTCGGTGGTGAAGCATTTCCACGGCGATGCGAATCTCGTGAACGGCGTCGTCTGGCCGCTGATGGAGGTCGAGCCGCGGAAGTACCGTTTCCGGATGCTCAACGGCGCCAATGCGCGGTTCTACGACTTGCAGTTGGAGGACGCGGGCCAGAACGCCGTCCCGATGTTCCGCATCGGCAGCGACGTGGGGCTGAACGACTCGGTCGTCGAGCAGCAGCGGGTGCTCCTGGGGCCGGCGGATCGGGCCGACCTCATCGTCGATTTCTCGAACTTCAACGTCGGCGACGAGCTGTTGCTGAAGAATCTAGGCCCGGACGGGCCGTTCGGCCTGCAGGGCGGAGGTCCGGCTGACCCGAGCACGACCGGCCAGGTGATGAAGTTTCGCATCAAGCCGCTGGGCGGTCCGGACACGAGCTCGCTGCCGGCGACGCTGCCGGCGATCGAGCGGCTCGATCCGGCCGATTCGGTGATCACCCGCGTTTTGACTCTCAGCAATACGATCGACGAATTCGGCCGAGAGAAGCTGCTCCTTAACGGAAAGTCGTGGGAAGACGCCGTGACCGAAGTGGTGAAGCTCGGGGACACAGAAATCTGGGAGTTCCGCAACGCGACGGCAGACGCCCATCCGATGCATCTGCACCTCGGCCACTTTCAGATCCTGGAGCGGTTTGATCGCCAGACAAAACAAGTCGTCCCCATACCGGAAGAAGATTCGGGCTGGGAGGATACGTTTATTGTGAACCCGCGAGAGAATGTGAAAATCCTTGCACGGTTCGATCAGTTCGCCGGCCGGTACGTGTGGCACTGCCACATCCTGGAGCACGAGGATCACGAGATGATGCGGCCGTTTGACGTGATCGTGCCGGAGCCGTCGGCGTTCGTAATGTTGAGCGTGGCGGCGATCACGCTATATAGCCGAGCCATCCTGGCTCGGCGCCCAGTGTAGCCCTCTCGCTTCGCGAGAGGGTTCATCTCGCGGAGCGAGATGACTACATTCCGGCCAGGTCTCCGCAGGCGACTCGCCGTGGCGAGATGGTCGGGCTATCTAGTCACAGCACCGGCGATCGCTCTTCTTCGCTGCGGCGGCCGAGGTTGCCGTAGCGGTGGTAGACGTGGGACAGGCTCTGTTCTTGTAGATACCAGAGCAGTTCAATGCGTCCTTGGGGCAGCACGGGGCCGTCGGCGATGTAGACGTATGACTCGGCGCTCGCCCGGCGGATGGATTCCGGAACGCGTGTGTGGTGGGCGTAGCGAATCCGTCGTGTGGCGCCGCGCTTCATGGCTTCGGCGAGCTGCTCGTCGGACTCTTCCAGAAACTCGATCGACGCCGCCCAGGGATCGGTGAGCCGATCGAGCAGCGCCGCGGCATCTCGCGCAGCGCCCTCCAGCCGCGGCGGAATGCTGACGACGCTACGACAACCCGCCGCCGCCGCCGCTGCGGCGCGGGCGAAGACGTCAAACGCGGAGTCGTCCTGATGGAGGCGGATGCGCAGGTCCTCAATGGGAAGGTAGCGGCGGTAATTGTCTTCGCCAACCAGACGGAACGCGTCGTGCGACGCGGCGAACTCTTCGACGGCCCAGTGGAGGTAGCTTTCCATCGCGGCGTTGAGCTGGTCGACAGAGTCTGCGGTGAGGGGTGAGGCCTCGCCTAAGGCCGCCAGCGCGTCGCGCAGTGCGTGAAGATTCTGGCGGCGCTCGGCAAGTGATTGATGGGGAGCGCTCAATGTCGGGGGAGGGACGACAAGGTCGTCACCGCCTGCAGCCCCGGCCTCCGGCCGGGGGTCGTTCACCACGGGGGCAGAACTGCTGCCGGTGGAGAGCGGCCCCCGGGCGGAGCCCGGGGCTGCAGCTTCGAACTTCATCAGCGGCACGACGTAGTTCGGCCCGCCGGCTTTGATGCCGGGGCCGAAGGCGCTCTTGCCCATCCCGCCGAAGGGCTGCCGCAGCACGACGGCGCCGGTGGTTGAGCGGTTGATGTAGAGATTGCCGGCTCGAAGGCGCGCTTGCCAAAGTTCCTTCTCGCGATCGTCAAGAGTTTCCAGTCCGGACGTGAGGCCGTAGCCGGTGGCGTTCACCAGGTCGATCGCGTGATCGAGGTTTTTGGCGGCCATCACGCCGAGCACCGGGCCAAAGAACTCCGTGCAGTGGGTGATGCTATCCGGCTGCACGCCCCATTTGACGGCCGGGCTAACCAAATGCGGATTCTCATCGACATGAAACCGCGGCATGACCGCCCACGACTCGCCGGGCTCCAGTTCCTTCAGCGCTCGTTCCAGATCGCCGCTTGGCGGGCGGATGAGCGGGTTGACTCGCGTGGGAAGCTCCCAGGCCGAGCCGACGTGCAGGCTTTCAACCGCGTCGATGAGCGTGTTGCGGAATTTCGCGTCGTGGTACACCTCCTCTTCAAGCACGAGCAGCGACGTGGCCGAGCACTTCTGCCCCGCGTGACTGAACGCCGAGTGGAGGACGTTCTTGATCGCCAGATCGCGGTCGGACAGTGCGGTGACGATCGTGGCGTTCTTGCCGCCCGTCTCGGCCAAAAGGTTCATCGTCGGCTTGTGCCGAAGCATCTCCAGCGCCGTGGCCGTGCCGCCGGTGAGGACGACGGCGCTCACCGCATCGTGGCTGACAAGCTCCTGCCCAACGGTCGCGCCGCTGCACGGAGCGAACTGCAGCGCCGTCCGCGGCACGCCGGCGGCCCAAAAGCATTCGCACATCAGATGCGCGATCATCACCGTGTGGGAGGCAGGCTTCAGGATGACGGCATTCCCCGCGGCAAGGGCGGCCGCCACGCCGCCGCACGGGATGGCCAGGGGAAAATTCCACGGCGATACCACCACGACCACGCCGAGGCCCTGAGCCCGCAGCGCTAGCAAGGGCGAATCAAGAATCGCTTCAGCGCTTTGCGCATAAAATCGGCAGAAGTCGATCGCCTCGGAAACTTCCGGATCGCTCTCCGTGAGGACCTTTCCCCCCTCGGCGATCATTGCCCCCATCAGGTCGCCGCGGCGGCGGGCGAGCTCGTCCGCGACGCGGTGGAGAATCTCGGTCCGCTCGCGCGGCGACCGGCGACGCCAGCCGTCTGGGTCGTCGACCGCGCAAGCGACAGCGCGATTAACTAAATCGCTCGTGGCTTGGCGATAGTGGGCGACTTGCAGGTCG